>JAPUES010000193.1 GCA_027492445.1 Sporomusaceae bacterium
CTTTAAGCGATATGATTGCCTCTTTTAATACCAGCCACTACAACATCTAACATCGGATCTATACCAACACCTCCAAAACCTCCTAATACCGCTTCTAATTGATCGTCTTCCAAAATATTATTCACCATACTTACTTCTTCCTGCGTAAAATTAAAACCAGCATTTGTAATATAATCTTTGAATTCTTCTGGATTTTTACATTGATTCATTTTAGCAGCAAACTCTTGGTCCGTCTTAATCCTCTCTACAAAAGCCTTGGCAGATTCCATACTCATTTTTCTTTTCCTCCAATTCTAATTTTGTAAAAAATCCCATTACTTCTCCTAGTCTCTTTATTATATCTTAATTTCTGCAATTGTTTTCTGCCATGCTTCCCTTGCCTGATGTAAAAACTCATCAATCTCTTTACCGCTAAACCGCTTCTGATAAATCACATTTATCGGCATAACTGCAGCATAGCTAAAATCTTCAATAGTGGCTAAACTGGGTAGCAAACCATTTACAGTAGCAATCACGATCTTTTCTTTATATTTGGTTGATAAATCCTGCTTAAAGCTCATAATTGTCATATAGCCAATTGCGCCATCTATCTTATTCACCTTAGCCAATACATCACCTGATTGTTCTAGAAATAAGGAAGAATCAGCAAAATTATCATTGGGAAAAAATTGTTGTTTTAGATAATAGGGTACAGCATTCATATAATTAGGATGAACCAGGATCACTGGGCAATCATTCCCACCTATTTGTTTCCAATTGTATATTTTCCCAGTAAAAACATCATGAATGGATTCTGTCGTTAGGCTTTTAATTCCACATTTCTCATTTAATACAAATATATAGGGCATTACGCCTATTGATTGGCTTTGCAAATTTTCACCAATGTTCTTGACGGAAAAATAAGTGATAGCTACATCCAATGCTCTTTCTTCGAGTAAGACCTGTACCTGCTGCCCATTCCCCTCTTTAATTATAATGTCAACGGAAGAATTTTTATCATATTTTTCTATTAACGGTACTAATACCGTTTTAAAAGAGGTTGGAATGATGATAATAAATTCTTTGTGTCCTTGATTATATTTGGCACTAAGGAACCACCAGCCAGAAATTGCTACCACTATGATTGCAATCGAACTAATGAAAAAAACGTATAGCTTTTTATTAGCCATGTTATTACCGCCCTTATATAAATCTGTATTACTCATCCCAGATGACTTTCATACCATTTATCACTTTTTCTTGTCCAATAAATATCACTTTTTCTCCTTCTGTAAGACCAGCAATGATTTCTATATAATCATCTCCATAACTTACGCCTGTTTGGATTTCTCTTTCTTCGGCTATTCCCGCTGGGTTTACAACATATACAAAGGGATTACCATTCTTATACAAAACTGCGTGACGTTGTATTGCCTTAGCACTCTCTCTATTAGGTAAATACACCGTAAATCCTTTACCAAGCATATTTTTTATGTTATCTAAAAATGATTTATCATCATTTACTACAAACTTCTGATTCTTGAATTTTTCTTCCTTATTATTGATAACAATTGTAACATCCCATCTATTTCCTTGGGCATATGGTTCTTTTTCCATATGTTGTACTACTCCATCAATAATACCACTCCCCTGTACATTGGATTCAATATGTATCTTTTTACCTTCACTAAAATATTTTACTTCTTTATCATCCAATAAAAAGCTTAATGAGATGAGGCTAGTATCAGCAATTTCAAATAAATTTTGCCCCTTAGAAACTACCATCCCTTCCTTGGCATTACTACGAATAATAAGACCTTTTGCCGGTGCTACGACGACTTCTTCCTTCATTTTTTGCTGAAGCATTTCTACGGTAGTTTGTTCCACCATTAGATTTTGCTGTTCAATATTGTAAACATCAATCGCATTATCCCGTATTGCCTTCGATGTTCCGTTTTTTTCAAATAACTCTGTATGCATATTGGCTCCGCGTTCCGCTTGTTTGACCTTGGCCTGTGCTGCCCCTACTTTTGCTAAGGCTTGTTGGTATTGAATATCTAGTTCCCGGGAATCAAATTTAGCTAATATCTCTCCTTGCTCTACAAAAGGATTTTCTTTATCCCGCACAAAAATCAAATTACCATCCATACGTGCATATACGGAAGTCGTCATTTCTCCAGCATTTAATCGAATGCGTGATGTTCCTTCAACCTTAACAATTGGATAGTCGGATAAATTATCAACTGACGTTACTCTGACTTTAACTGTATTTCCAAAGAATAATTGCTGTACCCTCTGTTTATTAAATATATTAGCTGCCACCCCTGCAGTAACAACGGCAATAACTACAAGGGATACCACACTGGCTATAACCACTCGTTTGTTCATAATCTTTATTCTCCTCCAAAAAATGTCCCCAACCATTCAAATACTAATTCAATTGGACGTTTTTTTTCAACAACACAAAATGCCGTAAGAGGTGTTCCAGCTGTCAACTTTTCTGGCCCCCCCCCACTTGTCGTCCAAACATAGCCGCTTTTACTCACAGCATCAGAAAATAAAGAGACTTGTATATAAAACGTCGGTTGCGCCATGCCATTCATCCCAGTTCCACTACCAATTAACCATGCTGCCAGACTATCATTTCCTATTTTTTTGTTTATACTTTGTGTATTAACAGGATACACCGAAACCTTATCAATTTTACCTACCAAATAGCCATACTTATCCGACCGAACGTTGCCAAGCTCCATCCGCACCATCATGCCTTCTTTTAATCTTTTGGCTGTCGCCCCTACTACGTACACAGCAGCATGAAGATTATCGGTCTTCGTTCCTGTTGTCATCAAAGCAACCGGTTCGCCCTCACGTACAGCTTCATTGGCATTTTTGTAAACCGCAATAACACTGCCATTATTCGGTGCTTTTATTTGTTCACTTGTTGTAATTTTATTAAGGGCGCTATCTAAATCAGACTTTAACTTGAGATATTCTCCCGTACTTTGAGCAATTTTCAAATCATTTTTTAGTTTTGATATCACTAATTCTGTATCGTTTGAATATACTTCTGCGATTGTATCACCACTACGGACATCTTCCCCATCTTTTACATTCACATACTGTATTACCCCGGTTATAGGAGAAGGCACCTGTACCATCCCCCCTGAATAAAGTAAGATTCCATTACCATTGAGAGTTATGGGTATTTGACCTAGAAAAGACCAAATAAATAAAGCCGAGAATAAAACAAAAACAGTTAACATGGTAATCCAGCCAATAGGCGTCGTTATTCTAGCCAAAATATCCATCTCATCAGGCGTAGATACTTTTTTTGCTACTTTTTCTCTAAAAATCATTTTCTTCTCCTTACATCAACTAAGTTCTTGTTTTTTCGCAAACATAGCAAAATATCCATTCTGACTAACCAAATCTTCATATTTCCCCATCTCTACCACTCGTCCTTTATCTAGTACAATAATTTTATCAGCATTTCTTATGGTATTTATCCTATGGGCGATAACAATTTTGGTAGCCGCAAGTTTTTCTATGGATTGCATCACCTTTGCTTGTGATAAATTATCAAGAGCCGATGTCGCCTCATCGAATATGAGTATCTTTGGCTTTTTAACCAATGCCCTCGCGATTAAGAGCCTCTGTCTTTGACCGCCAGAAATGGTTACAGCCCCTTCGGCTACCATTGTAAACATTTGCATAGGCATCGCGCTTATATCCTGAGCAATCTCAGCAAGATGAGCCGCCTGCCAAGCATCTTCCATCGTGCAGTTATAAACACCAACAATATTTTGGAATATCGTCCCTGGTAATAACTGACCAGTTTGTAGTACTGAACCGCACTGTTTGCGAACACATTTTATGTCAAGAGTGTCAATTTCACAATCATCAAAATAAACGGCTCCCTTATCCGCTTGCCAGAAACCTAATAAAAGTTTTGCCAGGGTTGTCTTGCCACTACCTGAACTGCCGACGATTGCAACAAATTCCCCTGGTTCAATGGTAAACGAAACATCATCTAGCACTTTATGCTCTTCGCCTAAGTCTTTCCCATAGGAAAAACTAACATTTTCTACCTTGATTGCACCGTTTAGCATAATATCTTTGCCACCACCACTCCCGCCCTCCGGTAAGGTCTTTAGCAAAGGGGTTATTCGCTTATAAACGGGTATGATGTGCAAAAGAGAGCTCAGGGAACCAACGATAGCGGCGAAACTACTGGAAAAAATTCCATAGGCAGCGTTAAAGGCTATAAATTGGGGTAAACCAATTGCATTTTTTTGTCCTAGATTAATAACTATAAAATAATAGATCATCAGTGTCGTTGCCACTTGAATAAACATCAGTATAATAGACGATATGATTCCGAGGTTCATCTCTTTAATATCAAGACTAATTTGCTTGGCTAATAACTCCCCCCATAAGTTAAAGGATCGTTTTTCAGCACGCATTACTTTAATCTTAGCTATATTACTAATAATCTGTAGCAATTTAGAAGATAAATCACTGCCAAGCACCAGATGCTGCTGGTAATAAAACATTTGCCGCCATGATATGAAAAATACAATGATACCATAGAGAAGGGAGCTAGCAATCACTACCAAAGCCAGCATACCACCATAATAAAACAATAATCCCCCATTGAATATCATGGTAAGCAGGGCACTCATTATGGTTATACCTGTTGTTGCTAAAGTTTTTCTAATGGAGTTTATATCGTTTAAACGCGTTAAAAGTTCTCCTGATGTGTACTTTTTAAAAAAAGAGTCGGGCATGGAAAACAACCGTTCAATGACAGCAGCATGTATTGCCATATCTACATTACTTTCAATATTGGTAAGAGCTAGTCCCTTGACTAAGCCAACTAAGGAAGAACCAATGGCTAGTAGGAAGAGTGTAATTCCTATAATTACAAGTAATTGCCCATCAGAGCTAGGTACTACGTCACCAAAGATTTTGGCACTGATGGCTGGCGTCACCATACTAAGCACTGCCGCCACAAGCATTGCCCCTAAAAAGGTTAATACGTTGCTCATTTTATAAAAACTACGACTAAAATTAACAATATCCCAAAGGTTAAGCTTAGTCAGGGGAAATAACTTGTAAAAAGTCAGTGCCACAGGTATAAACTCACTTGCAATTTCAGCAGTCACCTTATACACTTCTTTCTTCCCCAGTTCATGAGCTACATAAATTCCTTTACTTTGAGGCACCAGTACAATGGGTTCCCCATTCTCCTTTTTAAAGGCAATCATTATCCCACTATCAAAGGTATGCCATTCTCCTTTTAGCGTTACTTTTCTCGTGCCAATGCGAGATTTTTCGCAAACTTGCATGATGGATAACAATACATCGTTAACGGTAGCATTATTATTATCTAAGCCTAAAAAATTCTCAGGTTCTTTAATCGCCTCGGGCTCCAATCCTATTTGGACAGCAACGAATCGCAAGGCAGCTAACAACTTGTTCTGACTATGTATCCCTACTGTAATCAGCTCTTCCTCAGCATTCATAAGCTTTTCTAACCCTTGCTGCAGTATTTCATCATCCGCTATTTTTCTTATTTCCCAATCTTGCAATTTTTGTTTATTCATAGTCACCTGCTATTGCTCAGACATCCTTCGATAGAGCCCATGTAAAGATATAAGTTCATCGTGGGTGCCCCTTTCTATTATTTTTCCATCTTCTAGCACTATGATTTCATCACAATGACGTACGGTGCTCAGCCTATGGGCTACAACCAAAGTGGTCAATCCCTTACGTTTAATATTATTCCATACCTCTGTTTCCGTTATAGTATCAAGGGCACTTGTTGCCTCATCCAGCACTAGCAGTTGGATATCCCTACACAAAGCTCGTGCAATATCCATCATTTGCCTTTGTCCACCCGAAAGATTGGCACCACCTTCTAAGATATTGGTGTTGTAGCCATCCTGCATCCCAATAATGTGTTTGTAAATCCCAGCCTCTTGTGCTGCACCTACCACATTTGTGTGAGGTATTGTTTTATCAAACATGGTGATATTGTCTTCTACTGAACATGCAAAAAAACAACTATCTTGCTCAACGGAGCCAATGCGAGCAAAAAGCTGATCTTTATTCCACTCATCTATACTTTTACCATCAAACAGTATTTCCCCTTGCCATGGAGTATAAAGACCTGTGGCCAATTTAACTAAAGTGGATTTACCACACCCCGTTCCCCCAACTAACGCCACTCTTTTTCCTTTCGTTACCTCAATATTGATATCTTTAAGAAGGGGCGCCTCTACCGGGCTATAGCCAAAGGTAACATTTTTGAATTCAAGTCTTCCCTCATATTCTTCCTGATTGCTTGATAATTCTCCATTCAGTTCCTTAGTAGGATAATGTGCAACATCATCGATTCTGTTGATATTAGCAGTAACTTGTTGAAAACCAGACATATAGCCTGCCAGGTTAGACAAAGGACCATAAAAACTTCCCGTCAAGGCTTGAAATGCTATAAACGCTCCAATACTAAACCCGTCATACATAATCTGCCATGCACCAAGGGATAGTATAATTGCCGAAATCAAAGCCTGCACAGCAGTCGGTGCCATCCCCATAAAAACATTATAAAGTTCATTTTTTCTAGTCACATTCGCCAGATGAGTATATTGACCGCAGATACGATTGAAGGCCTCCGTTTCTCCCCCTTCAGCCTTTATGGTCTCGATGGTTTTAATACTATTTGCTAGTATCGCTGAGAATTTTCCGCTATCCATCTGCATACTCATGCTGATATTTTTATTTTTTCTTGCCATAAAGAGCACGAAAATAATATTAATGACGGCGCCCAATATAGCGAACCAAGTCAAAGTCACATTATAAAAAAATAAAAATACTAAAAAGAACACTGCTGTAAAGGCACTTAGCAAAAACGCTACTACCTCTCCTGCAAAAAGGTGAGCCACTCCCGTAGTAATTCCAATACGATTGATAACTTCCCCTGCATAGCGTTGCGTAAAAAACTCAATGGGTAGTTGCAGTATTTTCCAAAAAAACTTCCCACTGTTGACTGCTGACAGTTTTCTCTCCCAATCTCGCAAATAAACTTTTTGCCACCCTGAAAGGAGCATTTGAAGAATCAGTAAAGAAATGTAAAATATAACAAAGTTGCTAAACCATTCTTGGTGACCACCTTGTAATATATCATTGACAAAAATCTGTTGCAGAGCAGGCATTGCCATCCCTGGAACTACGAGCAAAACACCTGCTAATAAAAGATAACTAAAGACATCTTTCGGAGGATTAAAGTATTTTTTGAATAATTGCCAAAAACCTAGCTTCTTAGTTAATGTAACCCTTTCAGGCAGTGGCAGGGGTGTGAACCCCAAAGCGATCCCTGTAAAAGCATTGTCAAATTCATCGCGGTCCCGTTGCTGGGTCATTGATATAGACTTTGTCCCCTTTGGAATTAAATCCCTCTAAAACTACAAAATGATACATATCCCAATGAAGAATCATGGGCATTTCACAGTCTTTCAAGCCTTCTGGTTCAGCTTTGATTCCTTGCCCTTTTAGCCCATACCGTGCCGCCGCCTTCACTATATTAGCTGCATTGGTTCCATTCCGGGATACACCACAATCAATACGCAAACGTTCAACAGGTACAAAGCGCTTGTGATAATCAAGAACTATCGATAAAGCTGCTGCACCGCATTCCACAATTTCCATCTGCATAATGGTAGAAGTTTTTACTCTATTGCTCATATACCTTCTCCAAACTATTAATAAAAAATAATTATATTCTAAATATTGAAATAACTTATTTCGACAAATTCCACATCTTTCCTAACTTATTGTATCAATAATCTCTTTACATGTCATGGCATTTTATATATATAATTACAAAAATGTCCTTTTCTTAGGTGAATTTTTCCGGAAATATTTTGAAGTTACAAAATGATTAGTTATAAGTAAACATCTCATGAAATTCTTTTTGCTTGTTTTTAATATTCTCTTATTATATTATATTGATAGAATATTCTTTAAAATTGGAGGGTAGTTAAAATGAAAAATGAAGAGAATCAACTATTGCAGCACGATGATTTATTACAAGTCCATGGTGGAAGTGTTGCATTCCCCGATTCATTACAAGGGGGGAAAATAACGGTTAAGAGACCAACAGGAATTTCTTCACAAGAAGAATACAGCCAAGCAATTGAAAGTGATGCGGACAAAATTTTTCAGAAATACTACAAACCTGGAGACACGGCAAGCATTGAAAAGGCTCTCGGCCAGGTGTTAAGCAGTATGAAAAGTAGCTATACCGATTCATATTATCTTGCTCCCGTCAAAAATCGTGTAATTGATAAATTCGCAGCGATGCGGGAAAAATAAACAGTTGTCTCCTTAAGATTTGACAAAGTAACGAAGGGGGGTAACAGCATGTCGAAAGAACCTCAAAACACCACCTTAGACCTCTCAGACCTCGCCCAAGTGGCAGGAGGTGCAGTCGGCCTAAATTACCAACAGGGGCAGTTGAAGAATATCACTCTCTTCACATACCAAGATGATTTCTTTTGGAATAGCACGGCTAAAGACGATGCAAGAACATTGCATGCAGAGTTTACAAAAATACAAAAAAACGGAAATATGAATTTAGACCAATATATCCAGTTGATAAAATCAGCAGAAGTAACCACATGGGACGGCAAAAAAGTAGATAGCGCGTACCGCGATAAAGTTGTGTCTGAGTTTAACCAAAGGATGCAAAAAACATAAAATCTCTAGGGAATCTAGGGGACGGTTCTTCCGATTCCGACACCAAATGTAAAAAAATATAAGTTTCTATAAACAAAGATGAACTCCTGGCAAATCCATCAAAGCTTTGCAGGAGTT
>JAPUES010000194.1 GCA_027492445.1 Sporomusaceae bacterium
ACTGCGTTATTACCAGCCAGTAAACCAGTAATAATAGCTTCCGTATGTCCGACTAAAATAGCTGCTTTTTCGCCACAACAAAAAAGGTTTTCCATGGTATCAACCTTAAGCATATTGTCGCAAGGGGCCATTCCTAAATAGCGCATGGAATTACCAATGCCGCCAGCATAAGGATCTTCATAACGGGCCTGCTCAAGTCCTGGAATGGTTCGTAAATCTTCTAATGGAAAATAAGAGGTCATAAGCTTTGCATGCCCAGTATCAAGAAGGACCAAATTTTCTGCATAGTCGGCTATTGCATATTGAGTACAAGCTTTTTTCCCTAAGGAACCTGTTTTTTGTAATCTTTCTGGCAGGGGCAATATCACTACACCATCTTTTTCTAACTTAGCTTTTAATTCCTTGGATAGGGAATCTTTATTAAGTTTACAAGAACCACTCATTGCGCCAAAAGATCCATCTGCTTTAAGTCCCATGATTTCTTTAACCTGAGCTTTCGCCGTCAAGCTAACCCGCGGACCAAAGGAGGGGCAACGCATGACACACATGGCACAACCATTCCCGTAGGTTAGACAGTTGCCCATGGGTCCTGCTGTACCAGTCGCATCAATAAAAACATCTCCCCGTATTTCATCCCCACCATCTACTATTACCGCCTGAATTTTTTTGCTGTATTTTTGTATATGTACAACTCTTTGTTTGGTCTTTACTTGCACTCCATACCCTTCTAATAGTTTTCTTATGATAGGCTCCATTGTCGTAACATCATAAAGGGATGCATGATTGTGTCCAGGAAAATTAATATTTTTATGCCGTCTATTGTTATCCATGGCGACAAAAATATCCCCGCCACCCATGGCAATAGCCTCTTCTGCTCCTGTATAGCGACCGTTATTGCGAAAGATCCCCCCTACTAAGCCAGTGCCTAAGAGTAAGTCGGTACGTTCTAACAAAAGCACTTGAGCGCCAGCTTTGGCGGCCGATAAGGCAGCAGCACATCCTGCCCATCCCCCACCAACCACGACTACTTTTATCATAAACATCCCTCCATTTGATTCGATTAGTACAATACAGTGTATTCCCCTTTAAAATAAATGTCACTCCTAGGCATAAAAAATAGCGGCTAATTAGCCGCCCAGGAAGGAATGGATTAGGTAAATAATTTATGGCAAATATAAATGGAACCTAAAAAACCGATGATATCACCAAATAAACCAACGCCCAGAGCGTAACGAGGTTTGCTGACGCCGATAGCACCGAAATATACGGTTAAAATATAAAAAGTAGTATCCGTACTGCCTAAAATGGTAGAGGCAATCCGTCCTAGTATCGAATCTGGGCCATAGGTTTGTAAGATTTCCGTAGTCAACCCTAAAGCGCCTGTTCCGGATAAAGGACGCATGATTGCCAGTGGTACTAACTCGGGGGAAACACCTAGCAATGTTAATAAGGGAGCTAAGTATTCTACACATACATCCATTGCCCCTGAATCTCTAAAAATAGTAATGGCAACCATCATTGCTACTAAATAAGGCATAATACGAATGGCAGTATAAAACCCTTCCTTACTGCCTTCCACAAACCCTTCATATACTTTTACACCCCGAAAATAACCTATTACAGGTATACTAAATAAAATTACCGGTATAGCCCATAGAGATAGGATTTCACAAAGCGCAGTAAAACCCATCTTATTACCTCCTTGTCCGAAGATAATAAAAAAATCTGCAAATACGATCCGCAGCAAGGGCGCTTATCGTTGCTAAGAGACTTACCATAAGGGTTGCCCCAACAATTTCCGTTGGGTTTACAGAACCCGCTGCCGAGCGGATGGCAATCATCGTAGCAGGAATCAAGGTAAATCCCGTTGTGCATAGAGCTAATAAAGTACACATAGCATCTGACGCTGTATCTTTTTTAGCATTTAATTGTTGAAGAGCTTGCATGGCTTTAATACCGAGAGGTGTGACGGCGTTACCTAGGCCTAACATATTCGCACTTAGCGTCATAATGATGGCTCCCATGGCGGGATGATTTTTCGGAACACTTGGAAAAATAAAACTAACTAACGGACTTACTACATAAGAAATCAACTTTACAATGCCCGCTAATTCAGCAATTCTCATGATGCCAAGCCACAGACACATGACGCCTACTAATTTAAAAGACAAAGCTACAGCCCCTTCCGCTGCGCTAATTGCACTTTGCGTTACTATTTCTATCCGTCCATGAAAAGCGGCATAACCAATACCTGTCACAAGCAGCAATAGCCAAATTAGATTTATCATATCATCACCCCTTATGAGATTATGATAGATTACTTACTACTAGAACAATATTAGGTTATAACAAGACATAAAAAAATGGATAGAGGACAATTATTATCCCACTCTACCCATTTTTTTTAATATTAGATCAAAGAAATTGTAAATGGAGTCAAAAAGTATACCAAAAAGAGATTTTCTCTCAATATCAGCATCGGTAACTAAATCAACGGTTGTAATTTCTTTATCTTTATAGAGTACTCTAAGTACACCTGCTTTTTGTCCTTTTAGTACGGGTGCCTCTAGTTTACTAGGTGTATCAACTACCGTCGTAAATTCCCCAATATCCTCTTCCGATACCGGTACGATAACAGCCGTGTTGGTAACTAGCTTTACTTGACTGGCCTTACCATTTGCTACTCGAATGGTTTTTAAGATATCATTTTGTTGAATTATTTTTTCTGGTGTTACTTGGGGAAAACCGTAGTTTAACAATGCAATAGAATCATCCCACATAGTATCACTATCTAAAACCACAGCAATTAACTGTATATCCTTTTGTTTTGCACCAGAGACTAAGCAACGACCTGCAGCATCGGTATAACCTGTTTTGACGCCGTTGCCCCCTTCATACAGCCATAACATTCTATTTTCATTAAATAATTCACGATTGTATTCCTTGCCTGGCCAGGGAATGATTTTATGTTTCGTGTTAACAATTTCCGCAAATAAAGGATTTTTATAGCCATAAGCAGCAATACGAGCCAAATCATGGGCGGTGGTGTAGTGATTGGGGTCTGGCAGTCCACTAGAATTGGTAAAGTGAGTGTCCTTTGCACCAATAGCATGGGCTTTTTCTGTCATCCTCTGGGAAAATTTCTCTACGGACCCAGCAATATGTTCGGCAAGCGCTACCGTTGCATCATTACCAGAAATAAGCATTATGCCATATAATAAGTCAATCATTTTAATGTTTTCGCCTGGTGCTAATGATAAGGAAGATCCTTCTGTACTAGCAGCATGATTGCTTACGGTTATTACATCGTCTAGCTTACCATCTTCTAAGCCAACAATAAGGCTCATGATTTTCGTCGTGCTAGCGGGATAACGCAGTTCTTCAGCATTTTTACTATACAAAACTTTTCCTGTTGTCGCCTCTATGAGAATGGCTGATTTTGCCTTCAGAGCAGGCGGATTTGGCATGGCAAATGCTATATTTGTAATCATAAATGATATAGATACTAAACCTATTGTAAGTACTTTGGAAAACCGTTTTAAATTCATGATAATTATCCCTTTCTTGGTATCGTGTCCAAGGCAACTCTTATATTATAGCGAGATTTTGATCAATCGTCAAAAAAAATGCATTTTTACTACCTTAATGGGAAACAATACTATATATCCCTAATATAGGGTTTTACAAGGAGGTGAAAGCATGGAATCACTAGATGTTAAATCCGCTTTGCGTGATACGTTAACACACAAACAAGAACTTGTCCGCGACTATCAAACTTTTGCTAAACATATTAATAATGAAGAAGTGGCAAAAATGTTTAGCCATTTTGCTGAAGCAGAAGGCTTACACGCAAGTCAAATTAAAGAAAAGCTAGAGCAATTAAGTTAGTCTTATAGTAAAGTGTATGTAAAAAAGACCGCACTTATGTGCGGCTTTTTCACGGAATCAGAAAGTATAAAACTTTCTGATTCCAAGCAAGGGCAACTAAGGCTTGGCGCAAGCCAAGTTTTCTTTGTGCTTTTTTTTACATCATTTCTTGTTCTTGCGTTTCTGCTGTTTTTGCTAGTTCTTCAAGTTCATCCTTATTCTTATCATCCAGCACATCCTGTATAGTCTGCAAAAACTTCGGCACCAAATCAATCATTCTATCATAGATTAAATTACCTTCTACTGGCATAAAACGTACCCCACTAGTTGGTGAGCACACTAAAAATCCAACAGGTTTAACACTAACACCTGCACCACTGCCACCACCAAAAGAATGATGGGTCTGATTTTCTTGATGTTCTTTGGGCTGAGCATCACTTCCCCCCGCTGCAAAACCAAAAGAAACTCGAGAAATTGGTATAATCACAGTACCATCTGCGGTTTCAACGGCATCACCTATAATGGTATTCACATCCACCATATCTTTAATACTTTCCATTGCTGTTTTCATCAGTCCTTGAATTGGATGCTCCGACATCATTCATACCCCCTAGCGTTTAATGACATATATGCTTCTCATTGCATTTATAACATTACCAATTCGTATACTGAATATACATTGTAACTCTACTGAAAGATAATTTTCTCCATATTTGGTATCAACCGAAAGAGTAGGTTTTTTATTAAAAATAATCTGTCTTTTTAATCTTGTGAGGATAAAGCCTTTCAATGTCCACAATGCCCCTGTGCCAATACCAGATAGGGCTGCGTCTTCACTTCCACAAACTGTTTTCCATTCCAGGTGTTCACAATAAAAATTTCCAATTACTTTCTCTGTGATATAGGTGTAAAGATGCGCATAACGGCGAAATACCTTTATTAAATGACGTAACTTCCCAGGATTTTTCACATATAATCTTATAGCATTTTTTACAAACCTTTTTTCCCGGTTACTTTTTGTTTGATTTTGTCCATTACCAGCTTTTATTCTAGATACAAGCCAAATGGAAGCGTCCTTATAAGTAAGTTTAATCATAGGTATTTCCATACTATAAGATAGCAATTTTCTAAAAGCGTAAACTCGTACTGCAATATAATCTTTACTAGCATTGCGTTGGTATGTAAAAGCAATATAAATCTTACTATATAATAAAAAGATTATAATTATGATCTTTGCTAACAGAAGGTTTAACCAAATTTCCATAGCAAGACTCCTTGTTCCCCTCTTCAAAGGAAGATATTTATGACTTCCCCTTCTTATTGTTATCCATATTTTACTTATCTATACATAGAAAACTTGGCTTGCGCCAAGCCTTAGTTGCTCTTGCTTGGAATCAAGAAAGTGTATACTCTCTGATTCCATAAAAAAACAGCCCTCAGGGCTGTTTCTTAGGACAATAATTCAGTTAAGGGCGGCAAATCTTTTAAATCATTTAAACCAAAAGATTTTAAAAATTCATCCGTAGTTCCATAAATAATGGGTCGGCCAATTGTTTCTTTGCGCCCAATTTCTTTTATCATTTGCCGTTCTAGTAACTTAGTAAGAACCTTGTCAACCTTTACACCACGAATACTTTCAATTTCTAGCTTGGTAATCGGCTGTTTAAAAGCAACAATTGATAAGGTTTCCATCGCGGCTAAAGAAAGTTTATTATCTTGTACTTGTGCCATCTTTTTTACAACAGTAGATAGTTCTGGTTTTGTACACATTTGATATCCATTGGCAACCTTGGTGATGGTTAATCCTCGATCATCAGCAGACATTTCCAAAATGAGCTGTCCGACTAATAGTTCAATATGTTGTTCTGGCATTTCAACAATTTGTGCTATTTTCTTAGTAGACATAGGGTTTCCACTAGCAAAAAGTAAAGCCTCAACATGTTTTTTAAAATTCGTATAAAACATTTAAGCACCTCACTCTTTCAATACTATCAAAATTGGACCAAAACTTTGTTGTTGTTCAATTGTCACGCGCTGTAATTTCATTAATTCTAGCAGTGCTAAAAAAGTAGCGATGATTTCTGACCGTGTGCATTTGCGAAAAATAGCCTGATTAAATTCTATTTTCCCTTTATTTTTATAAAGCAAATGAATGATGTCATATATTTTATCCTGAACACTAAATTCTTCCCGGGCAACTACTTCGTATTCATCAATGGTACTTTCCCATACTGCAGCAAAAGCTGCGACTAAATCATCAATTCTTAGCCCAACAGGTAGCGGAAGGTAAGCATCAAAATCCTGAGGCAAGCGCGTAAAAAAATGTTCTCGCGTGCGCATCATCTCTTCCATAACAGCGGACACTTCTTTAAATTTTCGATATTCTAACAACTTGTCCACTAATTCTTGCCGTGGATCAAGCTCATCCTCTGTGTTTTCCATGCTTTTCGGCAGCTTGGGTAATAACATGCGGGATTTTATTTGTAATAGCGTTGCTGCCATTACCAGAAAATCACTGGCAATCTCAATATCATATTCTTCTAGTGCCTGTAGATAGTTTAAATATTGCTCGGTTACAACTGCGATGGGAATATCATAAATATCTAGCTGATTTTTTTCTAGCAAATGCATTAAGAGGTCCATGGGACCTTCAAAAACTTCCAGCTTTATTTTATAATCTGACATATGCTAAGCAAGGTGCATAACCTGCCGAACTTCTTCCATGGTACTTGCCGCAACTTTTCGTGCTCGCTCTGCCCCATATACTAATATTTCTTTTACTCTTCCTGGATTTGCCTCAAATCCTTGGCGGCGCACATGCATATCTGCTAAATTATTGACCATTTTTTCAGCTAGGCACTTTTTACAGTCTACGCATCCAATATTTGCTTGGCGGCAAGATTGGGAAATCTCACTTGCTTGTTCTGTATTAAAAATCTTATGGAAGGTATACACTGTACATACATCTGGATTGCCAACGTCAGTTCTCTTTACGCGCTGTGGATCGGTTATCATGAGACGGACTCGGCTTCTAAGTTCGTCAGGGCTAGCCGCAAAAGGAATCTCATTACCATAAGATTTACTCATTTTTCGGCCATCAATCCCCGGCAGGATAGAAGACTTACTTAAACAAGGTTTGGGTTCAGGGAAAATAGGTTGGTATAAATTATTAAAACGTCTTAATATTTCTCGCGATAATTCTAAATGTGGGATTTGATCTTCGCCGACAGGAATGGTATCTGCTTTATACAATATAATATCAGCCGTCATTAATACGGGATACCCTAAAAAACCATAGGTATTAATATCTTTACCTTGCACTCCTAATTGTTGCAGCTTATCTTTATAGGTTGGTACCCTCTCAAGCCAAGATAAGGGCGTAATCATAGATAATAATAAATGTAGCTCCGCATGTTCTTTGACATGGGATTGTACAAAAATAACATTTCGCTCTGGATCTAAGCCAGCACTTAACCAATCGATTGCCATATCGTGAATACGTTCTGGTATTTTGCTAGTATCTTCATAGGAAGAAGTAAGGGCATGCCAATCTACGATACTAAAAAAACATTCATACTCATATTGTAACTTTACCCAGTTCTCCAACGCCCCCATATAGTTTCCTAAATGAAATCTCCCTGAGGGCTGCATGCCACTTAAAATACGACCTTTACTCATTTTATCCTGCTCCTTTTAAAGAAATATTGCTACCATTTGTTGAATTAAAAAATCAAGTTTATCATAAAAAGGGTTTATTAAAAAATGAATTACATTAAAATACACTAATGCTAATAAAATAAATGGTGCATAAGGCTCAATTTTTTCAAGTATTTCTGCTTGGCGTACTGGCAATAGGTTCTTTAACACCTTTGATCCGTCAAGAGGTGGTAGCGGCAGCAAATTAAAGATTGCAAATATAATATTATAACTATATGTAAAACCTAGCACTGTAGCCACTTCGTTATTAAGTAACCCCAACTTCGCTAATACCCCATAAGTAATTGCAGCAAAAAATGCCATTAGTATATTCGAACTAGGACCTGCTAACGAAACTAAAATTGTACCTTTTCGCCAGTTTTTAAAATTATTAGGATTGATTGGTACTGGTTTGGCCCAACCAAATTTAAAGAGCCATAGCATAATCAGTCCAAAGGGGTCCAGATGTGGAATCGGGTTTAATGTTAATCTTCCCATCACCCGTGGCGTTTCATCACCTAGCCAAACAGCTACTCTTGCATGAGCATATTCATGAATTGTTAATGCAATTAACAATGCAGGAATTCGAAATATCATATTCTCATCAAAACCAAACAAGCTTTTTCCTCCTCAACGTAATCCTACTCTTACTAAACAGCAAATAACAAATTAATTATACTAGAAAAGAGAGTGTAAAGCAAAATAATAACAAAATACAGTCATTAGGGATAAATAATAACGCCCTGGCAAAAACTATACTGAAAGGAGGGATTAAACCTTGCGAAGTATCTATGTATTACCTTTAGGAGTTGGAATCATCATTAGCTTTTCACTGCTACTGAATGGTTGCAGCATGGGAAGCCCATTACAAAAGCCTGAAATAGGCCCTGCCGGTGCACCGACACAAGCAAAATCAAATCCGCCTATATTGCAGCGTTTCCAGTCTCCACCAGAAGCATTATACGATATCGAAGCAACAACTGGTGTGATGTTTGAAAGCATAGTAAAAAAAGACTGGTCAAAAGTAGAAACCAGCCTTACCACTTTAACTGAATTATGGGACCAAGTAAAACCTCAAATCGGAGAGAAAAAAGGTGCCAAGGAAACCACTGAAGCACTACAATCTCTAAGTAGTGCTATTATGGAGAAAAAAACTGGGGATGCCTATGAAAACCTTACAAAATTTATGTCTGGCATTAGTGATATTGGAAAATCCTATAAACTCTCACCCCTATCCGATATTATCGGCGTTGGGATAGGGATTCGCAATGTAAGTTTTTATGCGAT
>JAPUES010000195.1 GCA_027492445.1 Sporomusaceae bacterium
AACATATAATACTCATAATAAAGAAAATGGCTAAGCTATAGAAAATCTGTCTTCGCCCGATCTTTACAATCGCCACCCTGTCCCCTCCTGCCCATACTCTTTTAGAAATTATATGCACTGCAAAGAAGAATAGTATAAAAAAGAAAAAAACCAGCCTAAGCCGGTTAATTTAATACATATATTTTTCTTTCTTGAATTCCATAGTCAAGAGCGTCATTACGATCATTGAAGGCCAAGTCAATACGATTGCCTTTAATGGCACTACCTTGATCTTCGGCAATGGCTTCCCCATAGCCTTCTACCCATAGTTTACTTCCCATCGGAATGACATTAGGGTCTACAGCGGCAACACCATGTTTCACTGTCCCCCCCATATAGGTTAGGGTATCCCATTTCCCATTATCTAAAGGGCCAGGGGCGTAAGCAGTCGCGGTCATATTGATGAGCTGCTTATATTGGGTTGGAGCTGCTGTTAAGGAATTGTTCTCACGAGAAATATTAGGATTTAGCTGTTGATTGGTAAACAGCGCAGCAAGTATCGCAATTTCTTTTTCATAAGGAGCAATTTGATCTGCAATCTTTTTTTCCACTTGTTGACGTAATGCCTCTTCAACGGTTCCACCTACAGCTGTTTGTTGTAATGCAGCTTGTGCAATCATGGCTAACGCCTGTTCTTTATTTCCCTCTTCTAATTGTTTTTTTACTGCCAAGAATTGTTGTATGCGAAGAGCATTGGTATCTTGACCAACAATTTGTGTTAGTTGATTTTCTATAATTCCAGCATGAGCAAAGGGCACTACTGGAGAAAAAATATTGAATACCACAACTGCTAGTGTACTGGCAATGAGTTTTTTCATTATTTATCCCCTTTCTTTAAACTAAACCTCTTACTAAGGTATGTCTAGGACAGTATAGCACACTGTTTACATAAAGTATAAGGGTAATATTAGGAAAGGAGCAGTCGAGTGACTGCTCCTTTGTTGAAAGTGCTAAGGATTTACTTCTTCCAATCCATAAAATATTATTTAGCTAATTGATATAAGGTTTCTGTCAATACATCAATGCCAATCATAATATCATCATATTCCGTATATTCATCAGGATTATGACTAATACCATCTCTTGATGGAACAAAAATCATACCCGTAGGTGCAAGCTTAGTCATATTCATCGCATCATGACCAGAACCACTATGTAATGGTTGATAAGTTACCCCAAGATCAATACAACTAGTTTCAATGAGTTTACTAATCTCTAAATCCATTTCTACAGGCTTTTCTGCCGACATCATTTCAATATCCACCACAGTATCTTGTTGCTCTGTAATACTGCTAATAGCGTCCTTAATTTCTTGTAGGCATTCAATAATACTTTCTTGATTGGTACCGCGCAAATCTACTAACATTTCTACCAAGCCAGGTACAACATTTATTGATCCTGGATGAACTTTAAGATCGCCGACTGTCGCTACCGTACCGCGCTCGGACTGATCTAATGCAATTTCTTGTACAGCAAGAACAATCATAGCGGCACTTACTAGTGCGTCATGCCTGTCTTCCATCGGGGTAGATCCAGAGTGAGCTGCCATTCCGCCCACTGTTATTTTTAGACGTGTTGGAGCAGCAATTTTTTTTACAATACCAATTTTATTCCCTGACTTTTGTAAAAGGCGTCCTTGTTCAATATGTAATTCCACAAAAGCTTTTACATCGTCGCATTTCCTTGTCGCATTACCAATGTCCTTTATATCTCGATTCTGTTCCGCTAGTGCTGCTTCAAAACCAATGTCCTTTTGATCTTTTGCCTTACTCCATGCATAAGTATTAGCCATTCCAGCCATAGCCTTACTGCCCATTGTCGCAAAACCAAAACGACTTGATTCCTCACCAACAAAAACAATTACTTCAACAGGATGTGTTAATGGCTTCATTTTTTGCAAGCGTTTAATAGCTGCTAAACCTCCGACTACACCCACAACACCGTCAAATTTACCGCCTTCTATTACGGTATCAAGATGAGACCCTGTCAGTACTGCTGGCAAAGAATTATCTTGCCCTTCTAAGCGTCCAATAATATTACCAATTGCATCTTCGCGTACTACAAGTCCACTTTGTTCCATTAAGGCAATAATATATTCTTGGGCTTTTCTATCTGTTTTTGTAAATGCCAAGCGAGTGATGCCGCGTTGTCCTTTTCCAAAACAGGCAATTTCCTCTATTTCATTTATCACCCATTCTTTATCTGCTTTCACTAGCACGACCCCCTCTTATTCCTTTATTACTATACTATTTAGTATAACCTAAAATGAGCAATTCTTCCAATCCTAAAATAAGTTATATATTAAAGTTACGTTAGAAAGGAAATAATAATAGCGACTAAACTAACCACTGCCAAGACTGCACCAATGGAAAGTGCAGTCTTATTTAGTTTATTCATATCTTGTTTATGATACGCCCGTTTACCTATCCCTTTAGACACGATATAACCCCCTTTTTAACATAGAAAACTTGGCTTGCGCCAAGCCTTAGTTGCCCTTGCTTGGAATCGGAAAGTGTTATACTTTCTGATTCCGCATAGAAAACTTGGCTTACGCCAAGCCTTAGTTAGACTTTTAAGTGTATATATGCTAAATTGACAAAAAATAGTATCACTTATATAGTGAACTTAAACTTTTTATGACAAAACTGGCACATTATTTCTTCCCCATTAACAACTTTGCACATGGGTAATTGAATTCCTTTACTGCAACTTGGACAAATAATGTGAACAATACTTTGAATCTTACATTCTCGTTTCTTGTGCATAATCTAGCTCCCTCATCCTTTCTTATATAATATGAAGAAAGAAGATAGGATGTTCAATCTTGTTACTTGCTATTTATTATGCGCCGAGCATCTAATAATTGACGAAGTTTAACTACATGGGTTTGCTCCTCTGCTTTGAGCAGCAAAAATATTTTCTTAGCTTCAGCAAACTTTGATTTACTAGCAAGTTCGTCATAAAACAAAATCGAGTCCTTTTCGGCTTGCAGGGCCATGAGCAAAATTTCTTCAATGGTAGTAGCTTCGGCAATTTTTACTTGAGAGTTTTCTGCTGTAGGGAACACATGTCCCTCGGCTAGTACTGTCAAATAACGAGAGGTTTCTTCATCAAATAAATACTCATCAGAGCCAGCATCTTTATGTTGCTTTAGCTCCGTAAAGATTTTACTAAAAGTTTCAAAATGAATTACTTCTTCACTTTTGAGTAGTAGGAATAACGCCCTATGACTGTCTTCTTTGGCTTGCTCATAAGCCTGTTGATAAAAATCTCGTCCACTAGCTTCTATTGACATGGCAATTCTAAGGCCTTCCAAATCACTAAATAACTTTACATCCACGTATATCCCTCCTAAATAAGAAACATAATATATAGTAAAGTTATTCGACTATTTTACACAATCTCCTGCAATCCACTACCATTTGCTTCCCTATCAGCATATTGGCTGTTAATTTATAATTATTTAATAATAACTATTATTTACTTTCAATGTTACATATGTTACCATATAACTATTAAATGATACTAAGGGGGAAAATCCTATGGAAAAACGTCCGAATGTTGTAAAATTTGCTGGTAACCCTATGACACTTCTTGGCAAGGAAATAAAAGTGGGTGATACGGCCCTTGATTTTACGGCCCTTACTCCTAGCCTAGAAACTCTATCTCTAAGTGATACGAAGGGACAGGTACGTGTTATTAGCGTTGTTCCTTCCGTAGATACATCCGTTTGCGATATGCAAACTCGTTGGTTTAATGAAGAAGCTGCAAAGATTGAAAACCTTACTGTGCTATCAATTAGTGTGGATTTACCCTTCGCATTAAAAAAATATTGTGCAACAAAGGGTATTGAAAATATCAAAGTTCTCTCTGATCATAAAGAGCTGGATTTTGGCTTAAAATATGGTTTTGTCATTGAAGAATTGCGCCTACTAGCTCGTGGCATCGTTATCATTGACCAAAATGATATTGTTCGCCATGTAGAATATGTTCCGAATGTCAGCGATCATCCTGATTATGATAAAGTCCTCTCCGTTATAAAAGAATATATCTAAGTTATTTATTGTTACTAATCATGCAAAAAAGCAAACAAGAATCCTCTTATACAACGTGAGAGGATTCTTGTCTTTTTATTATCAAATCATATTTTTTTTGTAAATCCCATACAACTCTTTTAATTCTTCAACTTTTCTATACATTTCTATTTGCAGCGTCGAAGCCGTGTCATAATCACCAGTTGCAATAGCATTGCTAACACGTGTAAATATGCTTTTTTGAGCAACTGTATCTTTTGCTAATTCTAAACGTATTGTATTTACTTTATCCCATAACTGTAAGTCATAGTCAATTGCAGTATCAGCATCGTGAAGAATTTTTGCAGTTTTTACAAGAGCACGGTTATCAGGGATAATTCTTTTTAATAATTCTGTGGACCAACGAATTAATGCCCCGGCTACAAAGGCATCGATAATTTCTTGCCGCAATATATTACCTGTCTTAATGACTTCTGTCTTAGTAGCATACTTTTTTAGATTCTCCATGTTTTCCCATACAGTAGCAGGCGGCTTACCAAATAGTGCATTACGTTCTTCTTCTGTATAATCTTCAAACACATCATGCTCACTGCGATAGGCGCGATTTTTTTCTAGATAAAAACCAGGCGTTCCTGCTTCTTTCGATAATTCAGCTAAGATTTCCGTAGTATTTTTACCTGATTCCACACAAGCTTTTACGCCATCGAGCATACTTAGGTAAATTGCTGACAATGCAATATAAGTATTCGTATAAGGATTGGCGGCACGCACCTCAAAGCGAGTGGCTAAGGGATTATTAATGTCACGTACAAGACCAGCTAAAATAGTACGATTACGGGAAGGTATTTCTGGCGAATGGCCAAGGGACGTTACAATACAAACAGGTGCTTCAAAGCCTGGTTTCAGACGATTAAGAGCATCATTCGTAGCAGAAATAAAAGGATTAATGGCTTCATAGTTCTTTAATAAACCCATTATGGAACCATAACCAACAGCACTCATAAAGTCGGCTTTCATATCTGTCGGTGCAAAAAGATTTACAAGCTTGCCTGATTTCATTTTAGCAGCAAAACCAACATGAGTATGCTCACCATTACCAGCTACACCAATGATTGGTTTTGCCTTAAAGGTTACAGCAAGACCATTAGCTCTAAATACTTCTTTTACAACAATCCGTGCTTGTAGCTCATTATCTGCAGCTTGCAAAGCATCTGCAAATCGCCAATCAATTTCTAGTTGCTCACAAACATGGCTAAGGTTACCGCTTTCATCAATAGTAGCTTTAATACCGCCAACTTCTTTATGACCCATTTCAGTCTGCAAACCATAATTATCTAACATAGTTATCGTTTGTTCTAGTGCTGTACGGACAGAACCGCGAGTTCGTTGCCAATATTGCTCCTGCATAGTTTGTGATGCGGATAATTCGCTAACTTCAGCTTTCTCAACGGGAGTTTTTACCCAAAACTCTAATTCCGTACCAGAAGTGAAAATAATATCTTCAATTTCATCACCATTAATGTGTTCTAGGCCAGCTACTTTTGGATATTTTTTAAACAGGCTTAGTAACTCACTTTTGATGTAGGTTAAGCTATCGGCTAACATTGCACGAGAGTCAACGCGTAAACCGTTATGTACTAGGAATGCCGGAATACGAATGGTACCAATGGGCTTACCCGTTTCTTCATCATAATTATCATAGTTATAATCAACAAACCAGTTTACATTAGGATCGGCGGGCATATCTACTTTTGCATTGTTTAGAGTAGCAATTCCTGTAAGTACTACCGAGGACCCATCGGTTTGCACTGCGCTTCCTTGAAAGAAATTATCCATATCTTTAAGAAATAATTCTATGGGAATTTTTTCATCCGTATCATTACCGGCAAGGTCAATCCCAACTAATGACACAAATTTAATCTCCGTATGTTCTTTTAGTAATTCAGCCAATTCTTCTTTGCTATATTTCCCCGCTGGAATTAAATAAAGCAATTCATGTACCATTTTCAATCACCTCTTGACTATTATAACTATAATTGCACTTTACTATACTTATAATATATACTCTTAACGCAACAAGCAAGCACCCATGCTGGGCGCACATAAAAAGCCTGGCATTAAGCCAGGCTTTTTAATCATAAATTATACATTGAATAATAGGTCACTATAGGTTGGCATTGGCCATACATCTTCATCTACTAGAGTTTCAAGTGTATCAGCAACTTCGCGTAATGCTCCCATTTTTTCAAATACATCAAAACGGAATAAGGAAGCTTGTTCATAAGTATCGCCATGAGCATTAGCAGCTTTTGCTACTGCTTCTTCAAGAATCGCAACATTATTCTTTAATGCTGCAGTCAATGCAGATACTTCTGTTAACAATTCTGTTTGAGCACTTATATCTGCTGCTATACCTGTAGCTTGAATTGTATTGATGGAAGTAGCTACGTCGGTAGCAAAGTTAATAACAGCAGGAAGAATTTGTCTCTTAGCCATTTCTATCATTGTTAACGCTTCTACATTAATGGTTTTAATATAGTTTTCAAGAGCAATTTCATAACGAGATTCCATTTCTACTCTACTGAGTACTGCATGTTTTTCCATTACTGCAATATTCTTTTCAGAAATAAGAGCTTTTATGGATTCTACAGTAGTTTTTAAGTTTTGAAGACCTCTCTTTTCAGCTTCAACAACCCATTCATCAGAGTAGCCGTTGCCGTTAAATACTACACGTTTATGTTTTGCAACATATTCAGTGAGAATTGCTTGTACTTCAGCCTCTACATTTGTAGCTTTTTCTAAGCGATCAGCAACTTCAAGTAATACATCTGCTACAATAGTATTTATCGTAATATTAGGACCAGCAATAGAATCGGAAGATGGACACATTCTAAATTCAAATTTATTACCAGTAAATGCAAATGGAGAAGTTCTATTTCTATCAGTTGCATCTTTAGGCAATGGAGGAAGGGTAGTAACACCGATTACCAGTTTACCGCCTGATTTAGAGCTTGTTGCTCCACCATTCTCGATTTGTTCTAAGATATCTTGTAATTGCTCACCTAGGAATATGGAGATAATAGCAGGAGGAGCTTCATTAGCACCTAGTCTATGATCATTCCCTGGATTGGCAGCAGAAACTCGAAGTAAATCAGCATATACATCTACGGCTTTAATTACAGCGCATAAGAACACAAGGAACTGCTCATTATCATGAGGAGTTTTTCCTGGCTCTAATAGGTTCATGCCATCATCCGTTCCCATAGACCAGTTATTATGTTTACCAGAACCATTAATTCCAGCAAATGGTTTTTCATGTAATAAGCAGACAAGGTCATGTCTTAAGGCAATCTTCTTCATAAGATCCATAGTAAGTTGGTTGTGATCCGTTGCAATATTGGTAGTAGTGAAGATCGGAGCTAACTCATGTTGCCCAGGAGCAACTTCATTGTGCTTGGATTTCGCTGCAATTCCAAGTTTCCAAAGCTCTTCATCTAATTCTTTCATATAAGCAGAGATTCTTTCTTTAATAGAACCAAAATAATGATCTTCTAATTCTTGACCTTTAGGAGACATAGCACCAAAAAGCGTTCTGCCAGTAAAGATTAAGTCTTTTCTTTGTTCATAAGTTGCTTTATCAACAAGAAAGTACTCTTGCTCTGGTCCAACAGTTGTAATAACTCTCTTGGAAGTTGTATTGCCAAGAACTTTTAGTACACGCAATGCTTGTTTGGAGATTGCTTCCATGGAACGTAGTAGCGGAGTCTTTTTATCTAACGCTTCGCCAGTATAAGAACAAAAAGCAGTTGGTATACATAAGGAATCGTCTTTTACAAATGCTGGTGATGTGCAATCCCATGCAGTATATCCACGCGCTTCAAAAGTAGCACGAAGACCGCCAGATGGGAATGAAGAAGCATCTGGTTCACCTTTAATTAATTCCTTACCTGAAAATTCCATGATAGCCTTACCATCAGCAGTTGGTGATATAAATGCATCATGTTTTTCAGCAGTAATACCAGTCATTGGCTGGAACCAATGAGTAAAATGGGTAGCACCTTTTTCAAGAGCCCAATCCTTCATAGCGTTTGCTACTACGTCTGCTACTACTGGATCTAAAGAAGTACCCTCTTCAATTGTCTTTTTTAAAGCTTTATATGTTGCTTTAGGAAGACACTCTTTCATAACAGCATCATTAAATACATTTGATCCATACAATTCAGTTAAATTACTCATCTACAAAACCCCTTCCAATTTTTCATGTTTTAATTTTTATTTTTTTTAAAAAAGATCTTACATTACAGCTTTATTAGATAAATAAAGCTTGCATTAAAACCTACTAAAAACAGTAGGCCAGGAAGCTTCCTTAATATGGAAACGTGTTACCTGTAAAAAAACAGACCCCTCCACTTATTTAGTGATAGGAGTCGTCATTGACTCTTAATATTTACTTATAGTGTTATTATAGCATAAAAATAACTTTTGTCTAGACATTTAACTTAATTTTTGTATTTTTTTTGCTAACTGGCAACTACTTATCCTCCCAGGCCGTTTCCAACCAAGTACTTTCGGCGTATGTGGGCTTAACTGAAGCAGCGAACCAAAACTTTGCAAAAAGTTTTTCGTG
>JAPUES010000196.1 GCA_027492445.1 Sporomusaceae bacterium
TTTGAAAATAAAGCAGTGGCAAAGGCAGTATCATTTAAATAACCATAAGTAAGTAAACGGTTCACTACCTGGTCAACCTCAGTGCCAACATAGCCTTTTTGGTATAACTTTTGCCGTAACTCATACTCACTATGGGAGCGACGTGTGAGTATCTGCAAAGCCAGGTGCCAGATATCTTTATTAGTCGTCAAGTGGCAAATCATCTATCGCATCAGCTGCCGGTATAGTAGCGGTAGAAGCTAATAGTAACTCACGAATTTTCTTATCAATTTCTTTGGCAATATCAGGATTTTGCTTGAAAAAGTCTTTTACATTTTCTCGTCCTTGACCGAGACGAGTATCTTTATAAGAATACCAAGCACCACTTTTATTAATAACCTCGAATAAGGTACCAATGTCAACTAGACAACCTTCATGAGAAATTCCTTCTCCATACATAATATCAAATTCTGCTTGCTTAAAGGGTGGAGCAACTTTATTTTTTACTACCTTTATCTTTGTACGGTTACCAACAACGTCATTTCCTTGTTTAATACTTTCGCTTCTACGTACTTCTAGTCGGACGGATGAATAAAACTTTAAGGCCCGTCCCCCTGTTGTTGTTTCTGGGTTACCAAACATAACTCCTACTTTTTCGCGAATTTGGTTAATGAACACAACAATCGTACGGGATTTGCTAATAATACCTGTTAATTTGCGCATCGCCTGAGACATAAGCCGGGCGTGCAGGCCAACATGAGAATCTCCCATTTCACCGTCAATTTCCGCTTTGGGCACTAAAGCGGCAACAGAGTCGATAACAATAACGTCAATCGCATTACTACGAACAAGTGCTTCCGCAATTTCCAAGGCCTGTTCCCCATTATCTGGCTGAGAAATTAGTAGATTATCAATATCAACACCAAGATTTTTAGCATAGATAGGATCTAATGCATGTTCAGCATCAATAAAAGCAGCAAGTCCGCCTGCTTTTTGTGCTTCTGCAATCATATGTAAAGATACAGTTGTTTTACCAGAGGATTCAGGACCATATAATTCCACAATTCTGCCCCGTGGCAAACCGCCAATACCAAGAGCAATATCAAGAGGCAATGCACCTGTTGGAATGACTTCTACATTCATTCTAGCAGCTGCCTCGCCGAGTTTCATAATTGAACCTTTACCAAAATCTTTTTCAATCTTTCGCAAAGCACTTTCCAGTGCTTGTAGTTTATCTGACTTTTGTGATTTATCCATTTTTTCCACTGATGTATCAACTCCTTTTAAATACTATTATACAAACGTTTGTTCGTAATGTCAATAGCCTCTACTACAGTATTAGGAAAAATCTTCAATATATACAGAACATATTCCGACATTATAATGTAAAAAGGAGGGCATATTGCCCCCCTTTAATGATACAAAGCTTCTTATCTGCTTTTAGCAGGTTCAACGTTGATTTTAAAGCCTTTAATGGAGTTTTTATGCATTGCCGATACAACACGTTCTGCCACATCTTCTGGTATTTCTACAAAAGTAAACTTTTCATAGATATTAATAACCCCAATGGTATTACCAGGAATGTCAGCTGATTCAGCAATGGTACGTAAAATATCTTCAGGGCGTATTTTTTGTGCTCTGCCGATATTAATAAATAAACGAACCATACCTGCTGCTGCACCAGTATTACCAAAGTTAGGTTTCTCATCTTCTACCGTGAATTTTTCCTTAAAACCTTCTTGGGCTAATTTTAAAGCAGCAGCTGCAATTTCAATTGGATCATAGTCAGCAGCCAGGTCTACGATAATGTCTTGGTACACATTAAAATTACCTTGCTCAATCGTTTGTAACAAACGATTTTTAATCATTTCCCGTTGACGATCTAAAATATCAGCAGCGGAAGGCAATTGCTTGCGTACAATACGTGACTTTGTTAGCTTTTCAATCAGTTTAAGTTGTCTGTATTCGCGAGGGTTAATAAAGGTAATCGCTACCCCTGTTTTACCGGCACGACCTGTACGACCAATACGATGTACATAAGATTCATTATCTTGAGGAATATCATAATTAATAACATGAGTGATATCTTCAATATCAAGTCCACGAGCAGCAACATCAGTGGCAACTAATATTTCAAGTTTACCATCGCGGAATTTTTTCATAACCCGATCGCGCTGAGCTTGGCTTAAATCACCATGTAGACCATCTGCCATATAACCACGAGCTTGCAGTGATGCAACAAGGTCATCTACCCCACGTTTTGTGCGGCAGAAAATAATAATTTTACCTGTTGTTTCTACATCAAGTACACGACATAAAGCTTCTAATTTCTCACGAGTTTCATAATAGCATTGATCAATTAGAGGAACGGTAAGTTGTTCGCGGCTTACAGCGATAATTTTAGGACTTGTCATATATTTCTTAGCTAATGTAGCAATTGGTCCTGGCATAGTAGCGGAGAATAAGAGGGTTTGGCGTCCTTCAACAGGGATTTGTTGAATAATCGTTTCAATATCCTCAATAAAGCCCATATCTAGCATTTCATCTGCTTCATCTAGAATCAGCATTTTTACGTGCTCAAGCTTAATAGTTCTGCGACGAATATGGTCAAGGAGTCTGCCTGGTGTACCAATAACCACTTGTACGCCCATATGGAGTGCCTTGATTTGTCTGTCAATAGGTTGTCCACCATAGATGGATAAGGTTTTAATGCGTTTAAATTTACCGATTTTTGCTAGCTCTTCTGCTACTTGAATAGCAAGTTCCCGAGTTGGGGTAAGGACTAGGACTTGGATTTGACGACCTTCTGTAATACGTTCAATTGCTGGTATACCAAAAGCCGCAGTTTTTCCTGTACCTGTTTGTGCTTGGCCAATGACATCATGACCTTCTAGTACCAAAGGAATTGTCTGGCTTTGAATTGGTGATGGTTCCTCGAAGCCCATTTCTGTAATGGCTGCGATTAATTTTTTGCTTAATTGAATACTACCAAATAGATTTGTTTCGCTCAATGTGTATGCCTCCTAAAATTTTAATAAGTATTATATTATAAGGATAATGTATACTGTCGTAGCATATGTAAAGCGGCTAATGAGATACGATGTTTAATATCGGTACGCTGACCATTAAAAGTATATTCTTTACACTGTATGCCAATAGGTCCGTCAATTGCAATAAATACCGTACCAACAGATTTTGTTGGTGTTGCGCCAGTTGGACCAGCTATACCAGTAATTCCCATACCAAGAGTAGCAGTAAATTTCTGGCGAATACCAGCGGCCAGAAGTGATGCTGTTTGGTGGCTTACAGCGCCATAGTCATCAATAATTTGTGATGGAACACCAATAAAATCTGTTTTAACTTTATTAGAGTAACAAACTATAGAGCCCATAAGATAATTAGAACTACCAGAAATATCCGTGATGCGACTGGTAATCAGCCCGCCTGTACATGATTCGGCTAATGCAATAGTTAACTGTTTCTTAGTTAAAATCTCGCCAATATTTGCTTCGATTGTATCACTATCTATACCCCAAATAAAATCGGCAACTTGTTGCCGCAGCTGTTTTTCTAAGCCCAAAATTAAATCTTCGGCCTCGGATTGGGTGCTACCCCTTGCCGTTAAACGAATAATAACTTCTCCCTGCTTTACTAGTAAAGCAATGGTTGGATTGGATTGGGCAAGAATAAAAGGTTTGATCCTCTCTTCAAGAGCCGACTCTCCAATGCCATAAGTATGCAATATTTTGGAAACAATAACTCCTTGCTCCGGAAAACGTTTTTCCAAATAAGGAACAATGGAATGTTTAAACATCCATTCTAGTTCATAAGGCGGTCCCGGCAGATGAATGATTGTTTTATTGCCATGCTCAATAATTACGCCTGGTGCTGTTCCACATTCGTTCTTGATGATAATTGCACCTTCAGGGAACATTCCCTGGCGTAGGTTGCTTTCCGACATCCGTAGATTTCGTTTTGCAAAAAAATCTCTTATGTCGTTTACGCTGTCTTCATCTAAAAACAAAGGGCGATGTAATAGCTCTGCTGTTACTTCTTTGGTGATATCGCCTTGGGTTGGTCCAAGTCCACCAGAGGTAATGATAATATCAGACCGCTCTAAGGCATTCGTAAATACTTGAGCCATGCGCACTTTATTATCACCCACTGTTGAGTGATATAAAACATCAAATCCTAGTTCGTTAAGCCCTTTCGATAAAAAGGGTGTATTTGTATTCGTTATTTGTCCTAATAACAACTCTGTACCCGTAGATACTATTTCTACTATCATGGATATCACTCCCAAAGAATGTGCTAGGATTATTAGCTAGATATTTTCTCTGCCACTACATCATAAGTAAAACCTTGTACGACTTTGGCTTTAATGACATCGCCTGGTTTACAATCAGCAGCGTTTTCCACATAAATCTGTCCGTCCACATCTGGCGCTTCCCGGTAAGAACGACCACAGACTACAAGCTCTGGCTCCGTACTAATTTGTTCAATTATGATATCTAGTTCAGTTCCTTCAAGATCTTGATTGAGACTTTCTGATATTTGACATTGCAAGGTCATCAGATGATGATAACGTTCTTGTTTTACTTCATCAGGAATTTGATCTGGAAGATTACCTGCTATCGTATCATCTTCTTGAGAATAAGTAAAGACTCCTACTCTATCAAATCGTTGGGCAACAGCAAATTCACAAAGAGATTCAAAATGAGCCTCGGATTCTCCAGGGAAACCAACAATAAAAGAGGTTCGAATGGTGATTCCTGGAATACGAGCACGTAGCTTCGCTAATAAATCTTCAATATCTTTGCGACCATCGTGCCTGAGCATTGCTTTTAAAATTGCATCATCAGCATGCTGTAGGGGCAAATCAATATAATTACAAATTTTCTGTTCTGTTGCAATGAGTTCAATGAGCTCATCGGAAAAGTATTTAGGATAACAATACAGCAATCGAACCCACATCAGGTCATCAATTTTAACTAACTCTTTTAAAAGTTCAGTTAGCTTAGGATCACCATACAAATCACGACCATAACTGGTTGTATCTTGTGCAATCAGATTAATTTCCTTTACACCACTAGCGACAAGGTTTTTGACCTCAGCAACAATGGATTCAATGGATCTGCTGCGAAAAGCTCCTCTAACTTTAGGAATAATACAGTAGGAACAACAATTACTACAACCTTCAGCAATTTTTACATAGGCACTATAAAAAGGCGTAGTACTTACTCGTGGCATGGTTTCGTCATAAAGAGTATTGGTTTCATCAATTAATAACACTCGATTTTTATCAACAATCGTTGTATTGATTGCCTCAATGATACGATGCCAAGCTCCTGTGCCAACAATGGCATCTACTTCAGGCAACTCATCTAATAAGTCCTGTTGGTAACGCTGACCAAGACAGCCAGCTACAATTAAACATTTACATTGGCCTTGTTTTTTATAATCCGCCATTTGGAGGATTGTTGCAATTGATTCTTCTTTTGCGGAATCAATAAAACTGCAAGTATTAATAATCAAAATATCGGCTTCTTTAGGTTCTTCGGTAATTGTAATATGATTGGCGGCTAGTAATCCTAACATGACTTCTGTGTCCACAAGATTTTTAGCACATCCCAGGCTTATAAACCCGGCTTTTAACATGAATTTTCCTCCTAAGGGCTATTCTTACTTCGTAGCAAATCGTACATTTTTAATCCATTTCTCCAGGAGTAGAGTTTTCTGCTCTTGGGTAAGAAGTTCTGTCGATTCGAGAAGTTTGATATTTTTTGTGGCATATTGCTTATAAATAAGTGTTTCAGGGTTGGTAGGAATAAAATAAAAACTATTATTTGCTAAGATATGTTGGGCGGTATCTTGCAATAACCAATCAATAAATTGTTTCCCATTCTCTTCTTGCTGTGTACCTGCTACTAGTCCAATACCTGTTAATACAAAAGCAGTTCCATCTTCAGGATAGATTATTTTTATAGGGAAATTATTATTTATATAGCGCAGGGTCTCGCTCTGTGTAGCAATCCCAATATCAGCCTCACCCATACCTACCATACGTACTGGGGTAGCTAGAAATTTAGCATATTGTACAATTTGAGGATGGATTTTCTTTAAAAATGTAAAGGTATCCCCTTCGCCATTGACCGCAATCAACGTGAAGAATAAATTAGCAGAGGCGTCCGCTGCCAAAAAATCTGTTAAACAGATACGATATTTACCATCTTGGATAAGATCATTCCAAGTACTAGGAACTTTCGGAATCGTCTTAAGAAAGTCTTGATTACTTGCAAAAACCATTGGATCATACCAAAGGCCCGTCCAATAACTACTGTCATCTTTGAATCTTTCTGGTATAATATCGGTTTGTTCTGAAGTATATGGTAGCAATAAACTATTTTTCTTTACTTGCTCTAATACCTTACTGCTAGTAATAACAAGATCGGCGCTTGGCTGATTTGTTTTTATTTTAAGATGTGATAATAAATCTTGCTCCGATAAAGGAACAAGATTGATTCGCACTTGTTGGGTTTTCTCATATTCTTGGGCTAATAAAGAGATTTGTTCAATGGGTAATGAAGTATAAACAGTAACATTTACCTTATTACTACTTTGTTCATTTGAATTCCCAGCATAGCTAGCTAAATAGGTACTACCACTCATTATAATTACTAATAAGAAAAATGCCATTAATAAAAGTGGTTGATAACGACGCATATTTTACCTCCATTATCAATTAGACCAATAATAATATATAACGTATTCTATAACTATGCAAGGATTTTTTCTAAAGCTCTAATTTTTTTATGCTAGTTATAGTCAACCTTCACTCTAAGTGGTAAAACATATTATGAACTATCGGTAGTATACCCGATAATTCATCTTGCTATGTAATGCAGGAAAACAGACTAGTGTTTTCTAGTCTGTTTTTGTGAGTTTTTTAAAGGTTTTTTACTTTGATTAGGCTTATTATTTCTTGTATTTGTACTAGTTTTCCCATTGGTGTTAGTGTTGTAAGCAGCTCTTTGTGGTGGGCGTATTAAGCATTTTGGACCATGGCCAATCAAGTCTTGGCGATTGCCTTTCATGAGAGCTTCTAATACTAGAGGATAATTTTTAGGGTCACGATATTGCATTAACGCCCGTTGGATTTTTTTATCATGAATATCTTTAGCAACATAAACTTTTTCCCCAGTAAAGGGGTTCATTTCCGTATAATACATACAAGTAGACAGGCTACCTGGTGTAGGAATAAAATCTTGTACCTGTTCTGGACGATAGTTTAAATCACGAATAAATTCCGCTAGTTCAATTGCTTCTTTTAGACCAGCGCCGGGATGACTAGACATAAAATAAGGAACAAGGTATTGCTCTTTACCTAAGGCTTGATTGACACGTTTGAAAGCTTGGCTAAATTTTAAATAAACATGTTTGCCAGACTTACCCATCAAATTTGTAACAGAGGAAGAGATATGTTCTGGAGCAACCTTTAGTTGACCGCTAACATGATGTTCACATAGTTCACGTAAAAACTCTTCACTGTTTTTGTCTGCAATTAAATAGTCATAGCGTAAACCAGAGCGGACGAAAACTTTTTTTACACCAGGCAACGCTCGTAATTTACGCAGTAATGTTAAGTAATCAGTGTGACTGGGGGCTAATTCTTTACAAGGATTTGCGCCTAAGCATTGCCGTCCTTTACAGGTCCCCCGCTCCTCTTGGTGCTTACAAGATTGAATACGAAAATTTGCAGTTGGCCCACCCACATCATGGATATAGCCTTTAAAGTCAGGCATAGCAATAATTAGTTTTGCTTCATTAAGGATTGATTCTTGGCTGCGACTTTGAATAATACGTCCTTGATGAGAAACAATAGCGCAAAAAGAACACCCGCCAAAGCAGCCACGATGACTAACAATACTGAATTTCACTTCAAGGATTGCCGGGACACCACCCGCTTTCTCATAAGACGGATGATAGGTACGCTGATAGGGAAGATCGTATACTTCATCCATTTCTTCGGTGGTAAGTGGCAGAGCAGGAGGATTTTGAATTACAAAAAATTCTCCATGATGCTGAACAAGAATTTTGCCACGTATGGCATCTTGTTCTTGATATTGGATGGTAAAAGCCTGGTTAAAGGCCTTTTTATCACTTAGCACCGCATCATAACTAGGGGTCTCAAGATAATCCCACAGGTGATCTAGAGAATCTGCCTTATAACAAGTACCTTGTACATTGCGGATATCATTCACAGGAAGTCCTTGCTGCAATTGAGTAGCAATTTCTACGATTTGTTTTTCGCCCATACCATATATCAAAAGGTCAGCTCGGCTATCAATTAAAAGAGAACGACGTACGGAGTTTGACCAATAATCATAGTGGGCAAAACGTCTAAGGCGTGCTTCAATACCGCCAACCACCAAAGGAATGTTTTTCCATATTTCACGTATGCGGTTACAATAAACAATTGTTGCTCGATCCGGACGACAGCCTGCTTTTCCCCCTGGTGAATAATTGTCTGTACTTCGATATTTCTTAGCAGCCGTAAATTTATTTAACATAGAATCAAGATTACCAGCAGATACTAGTACGCCTAAACGAGGCTTACCTAGCTTTTTAAAATCAAGTGT
>JAPUES010000197.1 GCA_027492445.1 Sporomusaceae bacterium
ATACTCCCATATGTCGGGAGGAGAACCAGGAATATACCAAGGACTTTCTGCAGACTTATATCTTGCACCAAGAATAAATGATGGAAATGCTACCTATCAAGAATTTTCTATAAGTAAGGGGGAAGAAATTGCACTAGACGGATTAAAAATTGTATTTCTAAAACACAAAATGGAGAATATGGGAAATCAGGTAATGGGATTTAAATCCTATCTCCAGATAAGTAAAGACGGTATCACCCAAGAAATCATGCCCTATTTTCAATACCGCAATGGAATGGTTACTAGCATAGCTGAAAAAGCCTTTGAACAGCATGAGTTTAAGCTCAATAGTGTAAATCTTTATAAAGGCGTAGCCAGTATTGGCTATAGAAATCTACTGGCTGAGAAGGAAACAGTTGAAGTGGAATTTAGCCGTAAACCTTTTATAAGCTTGGTTTGGCTTGGGGCAATAATAATTTCCATTAGTACCGTCTTAGGGACGGTTAAATGTCTGATGAAATAAGATGTGCTGTTATCCCTAACTTGCTTACTTTTTAGCGTATAGTTTTCCTTAATTGTGTAAAAAATAAGGCAAAAAAGGGGGGTAATACTAGTGTCAAATGATAAGGAAGTTTTAATAAAAAGCACTGATGAAACTAGCCGTGGTGATGTGGAATCTGTCCCAGGAAAAGGTGATGCCAGCGGTACGAATGATCCTAACCTACATTTTGATGTACACCAAAATTCTAGAAAATTCTATGAAATTGAAAAATCACCTGCTGACATGGAAGAGGTACATAAATGGCAGCGAAAACATATTCAGGTACATGACCAGAGTAAGGATGGATTTCCACTTAACATAATTGTGGATCCAGCCATGCGTGAAATGTACCAGCACGTTCACGCACAAGGATTAACAAATGTCTTCGATCGATTCGAGCAACAAGAAAAAATTCGGTGCAATTTTTGTACATCAGGCTTATCTTGCCAATTATGTGCGAACGGTCCTTGCCGTATTAATGCTAAGACACCGAGAGGTAATTGTGGTGTTGATGCTCATGTAATGGTCGCAAGGAATTTTGTTTACCGTCATGTAACCATTGGAACCTCAGCGAATATTTTTCATGCTCAGCAGGCCGCCCGTACCTTAAAAGCGGCAGCAGAAAATCCGGAAAGTGGCTTGAAGATTCGTGATAAAGACAAGCTTCTCAAATATGCAGAAATGGCTGGTTTAAATAGTCATGAGGATATTACTAAAGTAGCCATTAATTTTGCCAATTGGGTACTAGAAGATATGGGCAGACCTTATTGGGAAGAGTCGGCAATGACCCAAGCCTTTGCTCCTCCTAAGCGTCAAGAATTATGGCGCAAATTAAAATTATTTCCAGGTGGCGGTTTTAGTGAGATTGCATTAGCGCAAACAAAGTGTATGACTAATCTTAATGCTGATCCTGTTGATTTTCTATTAACTTCTGTACGCTTAGGTGTGGCCAATGAATACCAAGGCCTATTTGCCCTTGATATTTTACAAGAAATTTTAATGGGTACACAAAAAATCAGAACAGCAAAGCAAAATATGGGATTACTTAAAAAAGATATGGTAAATATAATTACCAATGGACATATGCCATTGACGGCTCATGTCGTCATTGAACTAGCATCCACGCCAAAGTGGCAGGAAAAAGCACGGAAGGCTGGTGCAACAGGTCTTCAAATATTAGGTCATGTTTGTGAAGGACAGCAACTCCTTAATTACGAAGATACTGGGAAAATGAGTGCTTATGGCGGACAAGAAGGAGAGTGGTTGTCCGAAGAATACTTGCTTGCAACTGGGGCAGTTGATTTATTTATGTTTGACTATAACTGTACCATTCCTACATTACCCCTTTATGCAAAACGTTTTGGTACGAGGATGGTAAGTACTCATGAAGTAATTCGGATGCCAGATACAGAAGTCGTAGAGTTTAAACCAGCAGAAATGACTAAACAAGCAGAGAAAATCTTGGATATGGCAATTGAAGCCTACTCGAAACGTAATGCTGAAAATAAAGAAGTCTATATTCCTCCCCATATATCAGATTGTATGATTGGCTTTAGTACAGAATCAGTAAAAGAAGCGTTAGGTGGTTCATGGAAACCTTTGATTGATGCTATTGTCGAGGGTAAAATTCGTGGTATTGCTACTATTGTTGGTTGCACTACTGCACGCTACGGGCAAGGTGGCAGTAATATTTTCCGCATTACCAAAGGTCTTATTGAAAAGGATATCTTAGTATTATCTGGAGGTTGTACTTCCTCCGTTATGCAGTACACTGGACTTGCAGATCCAAAAGCTGCAGAGGAAGCAGGGGATGGATTAAAAGCTGTTTGTAAGGCGCTGGGCATTCCACCAGTCCTTTCCTATGGGGCCTGTGTAGACATTGGTAAAATGACACAAACTGCAAAAGAAATTGCCGATATCTTAGATGTAGATACAAATATGTTGCCGATTGTTATTGGTGCACCAGAATACTTAGAACAAAAAGCCGTCGCCGATGCTTGTACTGCTATTGCCCTTGGATGGTTAGTGCACGTGGCGCCTGTTCCCTCTGTGATAGGCAGTGATTTGGTAGTAAAAACATTAACCGAAACGACTGAAACCTTAGGCTTGGGTAAACTTACAGTAGAAACAAGTGCCGATAAAACCGTTGAAATTTATGTCGCTCATATCGAAAAGAAACGCAAGGAACTTGGTATTTGAAGAAAAGTCTTCCGCCATTACGTAATGGTGGAAGACTTTTTAGCATAAAGTACTAAGGAATTTTTATAATCCAGCAAGTTTTATTAATCCTTCAAGATTTTTAATCTTAATAGAAGCGCGATGAAATTCAATGAGGTCTTCATCTCTCATACGTCCCATTTCTCGCGATAAGCCTGTCCGAGAGACATTCAAAAAATCGGCTAAGTCATTTCGACGTAAGGGGAGATGAAAGGATGTTGTTTTTGTTCGATGATGTTGTTCAAGGAGATAGGTGCTTATTTTGCTCCGCATTGTGGTGAGGGTAAGGTATTGAACCTTTCGATTTAATAAAAGTGCTTTTTGAGAAAGTATTAACAAGAAATTTTTAATAAGCTGTGTATGCCCTGGACATAGATTAGAACATTCCCCAATGATTTTATCAGAAGGGAGAAAAATAGCAGAGCAATCTGTTTGGGCAAATACAGATGCTGGCCAATAAGCATTTTCCGAAAAGGCTATCATTTCACCAAATACATCACCAGTTCCTAAAAATGTCATAATAGTTCTGTTTCCTGCGGCATTTTCCTTTATGACAGCTCCTTCGCCAGTGAGTAAAATTCCTAGGCCATGAAACTTTTCACCTTCGAGAGCAATATAACTATTCTTTTTATAACTATATTTTTTAGGCTGTAAACAAGCAAGCATGCTTGCTAGTTCCTTTTCTAGAATTCCTTTAAATAAGGGTGATGTCATCAAAACCTTACATAGATTATTATACAAAAAAACTCCACCTTGTTTTTGGTAGCCACGGCTACCGTTTTTCTGACTATATTATATTATAATTAGATTCAAATACAAGGAAAGCTTTTAGGAGGAATAGTATGATTCGCGAAATTATAAAAATAGATGAAGAAAAATGTATAGGGTGTGGGCTTTGTACTTCCGCTTGTCAAGAGGGAGCTCTCCAGCTGATAGATGGAAAAGCAAAGTTAGTATCGGAGTCCTATTGTGATGGTCTAGGAAAGTGTTTACCTAATTGCCCCGTAGGGGCGCTGACAATTGAAAAATGTGAAGCCATTGCTTTTGACAAAAAGAATAGAGAACAACACCTTCAAGGGAAAACAGGCATGGTTAAATCAGATAAGACAAGAGAGGACGAAAAAAAAGAAGGGACCGAGTCCCAATTAGGGCAATGGCCATGCCAGATAAAACTTGTTCCAGCCAATGCTACTTACTTTGATAATGCACATTTGCTAATAGCAGCTGATTGTACGGCTTTTGCCTATGCTAATATTCATAATGATTTTATGAAAAACAAAATTACTATTATTGGCTGTCCGAAGTTAGATAGTGTTAATTATGCTGAAAAGTTAAGGGAGATATTAAGCTTGCATGTTATCAAGAGCATCACCGTATTGCGAATGGAAAAGCCTTGCTGCGGCGGTATTGTCCATGCGGTTAAGGAAGCTCTAATAACTAGTGGTAATATGGTTCCGTGGCATGCAGTTATCATTAGTACTGATGGCAGAATTATCGAAGAAGAATAGCATAGTAGTTAAGGGGCTGTCGCACTAAAAAAGTGTGGCGGCCCTTTTAACTGTAGTTTGAAACTTTTTATATTCATAGGTATAATTATTAAAAACCATTGCACATTAGGAGGAAATTTGTAATATAAGTGGAATTTTAAGAATAAAATGTATTTTATGGGTGAAATATGGAGATTTAATTTAAAACCATTGCTGTTAAAGATAAAGTTTTTATTACTCAGCATTCATTCAAGGAGGAAGAAATGAAATCCGTAGCCAGTCTTTTACTAGAGCATTTAAAAGCATTTGGTGTATCTCATATTTTTGGTATTCCAGGAAAAGCTATTTCGCCAATCGTATTAGAAGCCGATCGGCAAGGCTTGCAGTATGTATTATGCAGGCACGAAGCTGGTGCTGGCTTTGCTAGTGCGGGATTTGCCTTAGGAAGTGGAAAAATAGGCGTTGCTCTTGGAACATCAGGACCAGGAGGTACGAATATGTTGACAGCGGCTGGGCAAGCAAAGGCCTTTAATTTACCTGTCATATTTATTACGGGGCAGCCATCTATTGGCAAGACAGGCAGGGGCCTTGGTCAGGATTCTAGTATCTTTGGGACGGATTTGGTAAAAATGTTTGAGCCCGTTACTCTATTCAGCGCTCGTGTAGAAAGAAGTGACTTATTTCCCATATATTTTCAACATGCATTAGAAAAAATGTATGGCAGTAGTAAGGGACCTGTTCACCTTTCCTTGCCGTTTGATGTATCGATGGAAAAGATTAATACTTTTACGTTAGATATACCGAAGAACTCTATTCTATTGTCGCCAGAAATAGATAGAATTTCGTCCTTGATAGAAAAGGCCAAGTCTCCTGTATTAGTAATAGGTAAAGGAGTACATGCCTCTCAAGCATATGAGGAAGTTTTATCCTTAGCGGAAAAAGCTCATATTCCTGTTATGACGACGCCAGGAGGAAAGGGAAGCTTTCCAACCAATCATCCTCTTTCTTTAGGAGGATTTGGTTTGGCGGCTAGTGAGGAGGCTTATGATTGTTTGCGCAAGGGTTGCGATTTAATGATAACTCTAGGGACAAAACTATCGGATATGTCTTTAGCAGGTGTAACCGTAGATATGTATCCACAGCAAATGATTCAGTTTGATTGTGATCCCACATTTATCGGGAAATCCCTTCCTGTACCAACCCTTGCAGTAGTTGGTGATCTTAAGGCGAATCTTCGTGAACTCTTAAGCCGGTTACCGTTGTTTTCCGATAGACCTCTCATAGCTGGTGCTAAAAGGGAGATTGCTACGCCTAAAGGAAAAAAAAAATCAAAGCTCATTTCGACTGCTCATACCATCAAGATATTGCGTAAATGCTTACCAGAGGATACTATCGTCATCAGTGATGATGGCAGTCATGCTTTTTATGGTGTAAAATATTTTGAAGTAGTTAAGCCTGGCACTTTTTATTTTGATGATGTTTTTGGTGCAATGGGCCATGCCATCGGTATGGCGATTGGTGTTAAAATTGCTCAACCGCAGCGACATGTTCTATGTATTACAGGTGATGGCTGTCTTATGATGCAAGGAACAGAAATTTCTACAGCAGTCTGTAATAAGGTGCCCGCTATTTTTGTAGTAATCAATAATGGAAGACTAGATATGGTGGAGAAGGCTATGAAGTTTGGTGGGGGTTGTGTAGTAGGGGCTATCTATGAAGTGCCTTTACATGCAGCTAAGTTTAGCCAATCTTTAGGGGCAACTTCTTTTCGTTGCCACAAGGAAGAGGAAATAGAAACGGCTCTTAGCTTTGCATTACAACATGACGGACCAACAGTGATTGAAGTTATAGTAGATCCAGATGAAATTCCACCAACCTTGAGCCGAGAGAAAATTGAGAAAAGTAGCATTGCTTTAGAAAAGAGGCATAAGGATGGTTTTGAATAATTAGGGGAGGACAGGATGTGTCTGATAGTAGTTTACAAGAACAAGTGAATAATCTTAAAGAAATGCTCAATTTATGTCCAATTGGTATTATGGAAATTAACTGTGCAGGAACCTTAATCAATACCAATCAAGCAGTTTGTGATATTCTTTTTCCTGGTTATACTGTAGAAAATTTGATAGGTCAAGGGGCAGAATTCTTAAAGATTCAGCTTGGGGTGGCTTGGCAAGAATCACCTGCCTATCGAGCCATAAAAGGTGAAGTTATTAAGGATGTTCCTCTTACATTGCGGGGAAGAAATATTATTGTATCAGCATTGCCGATTTCTAATAAAAGTGATGAAATAACAGGAGCTATGCTGGTGGCGCAAGATGTAACTGAATATGTAAATGAACGCTTAGAAACTGAAAAGTTACTTGTCAAGGTTGATCGACTTAATCTTGTGAGTGAGATGGCAGCAGGGGTAGCTCACGAAATAAGAAACCCAATGACGGTAATAAAAGGTTACTTGCAAATCCATAATCGTAAGACAACGGGAAAGATTAAGGAAGATATTGAAATTATTTTGTCGGAATTAGATCGGGTAGAATCACTTATTACCGATTTTTTGTCAGTAGCACGTACAAAGGCCAATAAGAGGATTTTAATAAGCTTAAATGATATTGTTAAAAGTATTATTCCTTTATTAGAGGCAGAGACCAGTAAACATGGGATTAATTTAGAAAGTACATATGGGGAAACAATCGAGGAATTATTGCTCGATGAAAAAGAAATAAAACAATTAATATTAAATTTGGCTCGAAATGGGATTGATGCTCTTAAAGGACGGGGAACATTAAAGATTGAGACAGCAATGGATGACAATTGGGGATATTTGTATATTTCAGATGGTGGCTGCGGAATTCCAGAGGAGTTAACAGAAAAAATCTTTGATCCTTTTTTTAGTACCAAAGATAATGGTACAGGTTTAGGTCTATCAATTTGTGCTAGCATTGTAGAACGCCATAGAGGGATAATCGAGGTAGAATCCAAGCTAGGAAAAGAAACAAAATTTAGTATTAGATTTCCGAAATAAATAGATTGAACCTCTATTTCATAGCAAATAGAGGTTCTTTTTCTGGGGAATTTGTAAGGAAAAATGTAGAAAAATGTGATATAGTTAGAATAGTCAAAAAGTATGAAAATCTTAAGGGAGTGTAGTAATATGGAAAAGCTAAGAGAGAGATTTAAGACTTTTTTGGGGCAAATAACTCAAAAAAACACTCTAAACAATATAGTTTATCTTAGTGTTGCTACTTTGCTTTTTCTAGTACTAGATGCATTCCAAAGCTATAATTACCTGCTTTTTCATAGTATCGCCGAAATTATTAGCATTGTTTCGTCTTTTATTATTTTCATAATCGTGCTAATGACATGGAAACATTTAAGAGAGAATAACTATTTATGTTTTTTAGGCATAACATTTTTCTTTATTGGTCTTATGGATATAATACATATGTTGTCCTTTAAGGGGATGGGGATTTTTAAGGACTATGATTCTGATTTGCCAATTCAACTATGGATTATAGCACGTTATATACAAGCTTTTTCCTTGCTTATTGCTGTTATGCTAATTAAAAGACAAGAACAAATAAATGGGAAAAGTGTTTTTTTAACATATGCCATTGTGTGTGGAATTCTCTTTGCTATGGTTTTCCATTGGGATATATTCCCTAAATGTTATATTGAAGGATATGGGTTAACTCCTTTTAAAATAGTAAGTGAATATATTATTTCTATATTGTTCATTTGTAGTGCGGCTATGATGTTAAGATATAAGAAATTTTTTAAAAAAGAAATTTTATGGTTACTATTAGTATCTACGGTATTTCAAATTTTAGCAGAATTATCATTCACTACTTATAATGATTTATATGCTTTTGCAAATTTTTTGGGTCATTATTTTAAAATAATAGCCATAGTACTCTTTTCGAAAGCCATATTAGTAACACTAGATGAAGAAGTGTTGGAACGAGAAAAAAATGAGGAAAAATTGCAGGAAGAAAGGATCTTTACAGAAGCAGTGTTGGAAAGCCTTCCAGGGTATCTTTATGTGTATGATGAGTTAGGTAGGCTGGTACGATGGAATAAAAAGCATGAAGAAATGACGGGCTATACCGCAGAGGAATTACCTTACATGACCTTAGATAAATGGTTTGAGGGGGAAGATGTCCTTAGAGTAGCCGCGGCTGCTGAGGAAGTGTTTCAAAAGGGGTATGGCGAGGTAGAAGCTCATCTGATTATGAAAAACGGCAAGAAGATACACATTCGTTCGAATGGTGTTCTGTTAAAGAGTAAGGGGAAGAACTACTTTACGGGTATTGGAATGGATATCACAAAACAAAAAAAAGATGAAGAGGA
>JAPUES010000198.1:0-4491 GCA_027492445.1 Sporomusaceae bacterium
TTGGTCATCATTTAAGGTTGCAACTTCTTGTCCGTCGAGTAAATAGGAACCTTTCGTTGGCCGATCAAGACACCCTAATATATTCATGAGGGTTGATTTTCCTGACCCAGAAGGCCCCATAATAGCCGTAAATTCACCTAGTTTTATACGTAATGTCAGTCCCGCGAGAGCATTGACTGTTTCTGCGCCTATTTCATAAACCTTGGTAACATCAGTCAGTAAAATGGACATTGTTTTTCTCCTTTATATGCCACCATGAGGAGGAGGAGGCATCATACCGCTATTTTTGCCATTCGCTGACGCTTTGGCCTCAGATACTGTAATAAGGTCGTTTTCCTCAAGACCGCTTATGATTTCAATTTTATTTTCACCGGTTATCCCTGTTGTAACAAAGACATTTTGTGGCGTTCCATTTTTGACGACAATTACATATTTCTCTCCGTTTGTTGCTTTTACGGCAGTTAAGGGTACTAGGAGTGTATTGTTCTTTTCCGCCACATTGATAGATACTCTCGCTGTCATAGTAGGCTTTAATAAATTTTCAGCGTCATCTACATCAACAAATACTTTATAGTAAACTACATTTGATACAATGTTGGCTTTTTGGGAAATGCTAGATACCACCCCGTGAAAGGTTTTTTCTGGATAGGCATCGACAGTGAAGGTTGCCCGTAGTCCTACTTTCATTTTCCCAATGTCTGATTCATCTACCTGGGTTTCAATCTGCATTTTTGACATATCGGCCACGGTTAAGAGGACCATAGGGGCAGAAACGCCAGGAGCTACCGCCTGCCCAGCTGGTGTTGGCTTACCAATAACCTGTCCGTTGATTGGAGAACGAATCACTGTATCGTTTAACTGAGAAATAGCATCGTTATAAGCTGCCAGTGCGATATTGTAATCACTGCGACTCGTATCAAGGGCCTGAGTGGCTACCGCCCCCATTGTTTCCAAACTTTTGGTGCGTTCATAAATGCTAGTAGCGTTAGAAAGGCGGGCTTGCGCCTGATCCACTAAGGCCTTAAGGTGAGTATCATCAAGCACCAGTAACACTTGGCCTATCGTTACTTGGTCGTTTTCTTTCACTTTCATCTCTTCAATTAAGCCAGAAATCTTTGAGCTAATGTCGACAAGAGTAACCGGTGAAAGGGTGCCGGTAGCAGAAACAGTGGACAGAATGTTGCCGCGCTGAACCTTCACTGTTGTTCCGAGTGGCGCTACTGCTGTTTTACCTTTATATAGATAGGTAGTTCCTAGAGCGGCTAGTACCAGAACTACCAGGATACTAATCCAGCCTTTGTAGCCTAATAATTTTTGCCAGAATGACATTTTTTTACCCCCTATTTATCATTTTTACAGTTGTCATTTTCTATTCATATGGAATAAAGAGAACAAACTGTAAATAGATTCACCATGCAATATATTATAACATTAAAATCTTTGATTTCTTTTGGATTTTAAGAAATAGATTAGATTTCTAAGTTAAGGTATAATGGTAGGAGAATAAATAGGCAGGATGAAATACATAGCAGGTAGGTTATTTTCGTTCTATTGTCAAGGAGGTAGTTCATGTTGAGGCCATTACAAAAAGTAGCGATATTTCTGGCTCTAGTTGGTTTAGAAAGAGGTGGAAGTGTTATTGAATTAATGGATAATGATGAAATAAAAGCCGTTATTCCTGAAATTCGAAAATTAGGAGAAATTTCTCAAGAAGCACAAGAAGTAGTTTGGGGGGAGTTTGAACAATTAGGTTATAAAGAGGAACTACGATCACCAGAAATTCTAAGTGTTATTCGCATGTTATTTAACGGTAGTAAAATTAGTGATAAGGAAAAAAGAAGATTTTAAACGCAAAAATAAAGGGAAATAGCTTTTGATAGCGAAAACAATAAGAATTATATTGTAATTTAATGTACTATCGATAGAGGAGTGGAGAATATGGAATGTAAAAAAGTATTAGATGTGACAAGTGTTATGATTATACCGAGGGTAGATGCCTCTAATGCCAAAACGGTGGAAAGCCAACTAGCAGAGATTGTGAATGGCGGTGCGAGAAAATTAGTATGTAATTTTTCGCAAAATGAATATATTTCTAGTGCGGGTCTGCGAGTGTTTTTATCAACATTAAAAATGATGAAAAAGGTAGAGGGGCAGATGGTGTTGTGCGGACTGCAGCCTTATGTACAAGAAGTATTTGAAATGGCAGGGTTTAGTCAATTGTTTAAATTGTATAGTAAGGAAGAAGAAGCGATGCAAGATTTTAAATAAGAAATGCTAGCATGAAAGTGAAGTGTGATAAATGAAGATTTACTATCATGCTTCATTTTTTTGCTTATAAAAACTATTAATTATTTTAAGAGAAAGGTGAAACAGTGCTATGCTTACAATAACAATATCTCTACTTCATACTGCTTGCGTGATGAGCGTTCTCGCTTATTTTTTAACTCGGACTCAATTTTATGCGACCGTGCTGGAAAGTAAGCAAAGTAGTAAAAGTAGCATCCTTTTAATTATTCTATTTGGCTTTTTTACTTTATATGGAGCATTTAATGCTATTCCTTTTAATGGTGGACTCGTGAGTTTAAGACCAACGGGGCCGATTCTTGGAGGCTTTTTAGGGGGGCCATGGGTAGGGCTTGGAGTCGGCTTGATTGGTGGCCTTGACCGCTATATGCAGGGAGGAGCATCCATGGGCTCCGCTGTTGCCGCCACGGTGCTGGCAGGACTCTTTGCTGGTTTATATGCTAAGTGGCGTAAAAAAAATAGTTTAGTAGGAGTGAAAGAAGCCGTTTATTTTACGGCACTATATGAAGTGTTTGCTGCTGGATTAACCTTTTTGGCAGTTCCTGAATTTGAGGCGGCCCTAGCCATTGAAAAAAGTATCAGAATACCTCTAATTGTAGGCAATTGCCTTGCAGTAGCAATTTTTATATTTATTACGAAAAACCTGATAGCAGAAAAAAAGAACCAAGAAATTAAAGAACGGATTGAAAGTGAATTAAATGTGGCTCGTAGTATTCAAATGAGCATGATACCAAAAATCTTTCCAGCATTTCCGAATATAGAAGAAGTTGATATTCATGCATTTTTATTACCAGCGAAAGAAGTAGGCGGCGATTTATATGACTTCTTTTTTATTGATGATGACCATGTTTGTTTTGTAATCGGGGATGTTTCTGGAAAAGGAGTACCAGCCTCCTTGTTTATGGCGGTTACGAAAACATTAATACAAGCTAAGTCAGGCAAGGGGATTAGTAGTGAGGAAATCTTATATAAAACAAACAATGAACTTTGTCGATCAAACGATGAAACCATGTTTGTCACTGTCTTTTGTGGAATACTCAATATACGCACTGGTCATGTTGTTTATAGTAATGGAGGGCACAATCCGCCTTATGTATATAAGGCAGATGGTAAGCTAGAGCCTGTTCCTTGCCACCCAGGGATAGCTCTTGGCATTATGGATGATTTTTCCTACGAACAAGAAGAGCTTACATTGAATAAAGGGGATGCCATTGTTCTGTATACTGATGGTGTTACGGAGGCTATATCCGCAGCGAATGGAATGTTTGAGATAGAACGCTTGGAAAAAGCTATCCAAAAATCACCTAGCGATGTGCCAAAAGCAATTGTAAATCACATTATTGAAGATGTGGAAGATTTCTCTACGGGCGTTGCACAATTTGATGATATTACCGTACTTGTTTTGACCTATAAGGGGCTTAAAGAGGTAACTAGTACTTGTAGTGAGGCTAGTTAGGAGTGAGATTGTTGAAGAAAATTACTTGGATTGCAGGCATAATCCTATTCTGCTATACGGTCAGTATGTTTTTTATTCAGGCCGAGGCTGTTATGAAGAGCAAGGAACAAAAAAAAGCCCCACTTACTGCAGGGCGGACATGGCGAATTGCTTACTGCGAGTCGGGAGAGTTCTCTAATTATGCCAGTACATTACATGGTTTAGTGCTCGGGCTTACAGAGCTAGGACTACTTGAGGGCGCTGAAGGCTTACCTTATGTGAAGGAACAGGTGGATACTCGAGTCATGTGGAACTGGTTAGCGACGCGGCGTCTTGGCTCATCTCTTGAATTTGTAGGAGATGCGTACTATACCTTTGGGCACAGGGATAAGGCTGGGCAAAAGAAGGTCAAGGAACAGATTATTGAGCGGCTAAACCAAGGAGATATTGATATTTTGATTGTCATGGGTACCCAAGGGGGAAAAGAACTGTCTAATAATCTTCATCATGTACCTACTTTTATTTTTTCCACGAGCAATGCGGTACAGGCTGGTATTATTAATTCCATAACAGATTCTGGTTTTGACCATGTTTGGGCACATATGGATCCTACACGCTATCAGCGTCAGTTGGAAGTGTTCCATGATTTGTTTGCCTTTAAAAAACTGGGCATGGTGTATGAAAATTCAATTGAGGGGCAGTCCTTTGCTGCCGTGACCGATGTGGAAAAAGTAGCAAAGGAACGAGGCTTT
>JAPUES010000198.1:4591-8339 GCA_027492445.1 Sporomusaceae bacterium
GGGGTACTGCCCCGGCATATCCCTCAAGTGTATGAGAATACCCCTAACATCGTACTAAATTTGGAAGTCGCTGAAAAAGTCGGCTATGCACCAAGGTTTGATATTTTATTAGCGGCCGATGAAATTTATCAAGCTATTGAAAATAAAAAATAAAGGGATTTTTTGAACGGGGGGGTTTATTTGCTACGCAATAAGATGTTTATCATCTTCACAGCGGTATCCTTAGCCCTAATCGTTATTGTACTTGGCTTTAGCGGTTGGCTGAACATTGTTTCATTTAAAAAAAATTACGTAAACTCCTTAGTTGCTAGCTACGCGGTTGCCGGTGGTGAAACGAAACGGAAAATTGAATATGCAGTAAAGTACGGAAAACCATTAGCTAATTTTTATGGGATGCACGAGCTGTTGACGGAAGCTGCTGGCTATAGCTCGGATATTGAAAATGTACAAATCCTTTTGCCCGATGGTCAGATTCTATATGCCCTAGGAGAAGGAGGAACTGGTAATTTTATTTCTCCCCAGATAGCTAAGAAAGTAGATTTTCAGGTTGATTCGCCGAAATATGCCTATACCTATGTATTGCAGGACGGGAAATATCATGTTTTTATTCCCATACGAGATCGACAAAATAGTTGGATTGCTTCTCTTGACATGGTGTTTAATGAATCCCTTGTGAATGGGGAAGTAGAGGGCTATATAGGACCGATTAGTAAGGTAATGCTACTAATAGGCCTTATTGCCAGCTGCTTGTTAGTATTCCTGTTGTGGTGCATTCCAATTTTAGATAGTACAGGGAAGATTCGTCAAAAACGGTTACTAGCTATTTTTGTATGTGTTTTAGGGGTAGCGCAGCTAGCCTATGCTGCTGCGAATACTAACAGTTTTAAAGTGGCTTATTTAGATATTGCACAAAAAAATACAATGCTTTCGGCAACCATTATAAAAAAAGATATTACTCGTGTAGTAGAACTTGGCGTACCTTACAACCGTTTAGCAGGTATGGAAGAGTGGTTGCAACGGATTATTAGCTCTGTACCGGAAATAGAAAGTGTTCATGTGAAGGATTTAAAAGGACGGATTATACACTCGGCTCCAATCGGGAGAAGTGAAAATCCACAGGAGGAACAGTCTTTATTTCAATATAGCGTACCACTCGCGGCTGATTCTACTGGTGTTCAGGGGCAACTACAGATTGTTCTATCCGAGGCCTATATTGAAGATAAAATTCGGGATATTTTGCTTGATGCCTTAACGGTATCCTTGATTTCATTTTTCTTTATGGTAGAGTTTTTATTATTTATATTGTTATTTGTGAAGGGAAAGGTGGCAACGAGTACTGGACAAGCTGAAGAAACTGCCCGGGGGAATATGATTCGCCCCTTAGCCTTTTTATTCTTTGTTGCTACTGATATGTCTATTTCCTTTATTCCCATGCAGATGAAAAGTCTATACGAACCCTTCTTGGGTTTGTCACAGCAGGCATTAATTGCTCTGCCCATTTCCATGGAAATGCTTTGTGCTAGTCTTACTGCTATTTCTACGGGCTTCATTATTGATAAAAAAGGATGGCGGTTACCTTTCTTTATTGGACTAGCTTTTTTGTTTATAGGAGTACTTTTATCAGGCCTTGCTTGGAACGGACTGGTATTTATCTTTGCTAGAGGTCTGGTTGGTACAGGCTTTGGCTTTGCTTGGATGGCAATGCGGGGTTATGTGGCCGCGAATCCAACTTCGGGGGCGAAGGCCAAGGGTTTTGCTCAGATGAATGCTGGTATTTATGCCGGTAATATTTGTGCTTGTGCCTTTGGCGCCATGCTAGCAGAAAGGGTAGGTTATTCGGGTGTATTCTTTATTGCTCTTGTGGTGGTAGGATTGGTCGCTATTTTTGCCGTCTTTTTGGTCAAAGACCCTGCCCCTTTGGACCTTAGGGAACTACCTAGGGAAAAGATGACAAATAAAATTTGGGGAAATTTCTTTAGTGATGCAGGGGTATTAGGATTATTTTTACTGATTACCATTCCTTCGGCCTTGTGTTTAACAGGCTTTCTCAATTATTTTTTTCCCATTTATTCAAATCAACTGAATCTGTCCCCAGCTAACATTGGGCGGGCATTTATGATTTATGGGATATGCATTGTATATTTAGGGCCTTTCTTTGGGAAAATCATCGCCCAAAGCCAGAATATAAGGACCTTGATTGTCAGTGGCTGTTGTATTGGAGTCACAGCCTTATTGGTATTTGCATGGCAAGGCGGGATTGTAGCTGCAATTGTAGCGATTGTTTTATTTGGTATTGCCGATAGTATTGGCTTTATTGCACAGAACACATTCCTCCTTAGTCTTTCCGCTACTAAAAAATTTGGTGATGGAAAAGCCCTAGGCTTTTTTAGTATGACGAAGAAACTTGGGCAAATGCTTGGACCTATAATTTTTGCGTGGGCGATAGGTTTTGGAGGAGTAGAAGGACTAGGCTGGATTGGTATTGCTTATTTAGGCACTGTGATTTTCTTTTTTCTAGGGACAAGACAGATTGGCAAAAATGTAGTACCAAGCAGAGAATAGAGGGGTTAGAGATATGATAAAGACGAATCGTTCGCCAATAATTCAAACTGGTTTTATTACAAATAGGCTTGATGCGCAGCTTTATCCTTATACGATGAAACTATTAAATTCAGATGATATCCTACAAGTAATAGAGCTTCATAATAAGGTCATTGATGCTTTGCCAGATCCTGACTTATGTTGGCGTTTTCCCGTAAGCTATATTGAAAGATATTTAGGAGATCAGGGGATTACAGTTGGGGTATTTGTGGAAAAACAGCTAATTGGTTTTCGGGTATTGTACTTTCCAGGGAACCAAGCAGAAAATCCAGGTCTAGATATGGGACTTGATGATTCTGAGCTAGATCAAGTTGCACATTTACCACTATCAAATGTCCATCCTGACTTTACAGGAAACTCCTTGCAAAAAAACATGACACTTCAGGTTATAAACATTGCTAAGGAAACAAGGCCATTTCGTTATTTATGCTCTATTGTTTCTCCTAAGAACTATGCAAGTATGACAGAAAAATTTGAAGTTGGCATGGTGGTTGGCCAGCTTACAATTAAGTATGGAACATTTTTACGGTATATTTTTTATGAAGATATGGTAAAACCTTTGGAAGTAGCTAAGGAAAATGCAATTTTTATTCCTAGTATAGATACAGAGAGGCAAATGGAGTTATTAAAACAAGGTTATTATGGGTTCCAGCTTAGTGAGGAACAAGGAAAGAAAGGAATTTTGTTTGGGAAAAAAATGAGTGGATGCTAGTTATTTTTGATGGTCTTTCCACAATTCTACAATCTTAGATCTAAATTCGACTCTCGCCTCGGGCTGTATAGTATTATCTATAAGGCCCTTCCCAGGGATAGCAGTGGCGTTGGTAATGTCAATAAAACAAAGGGGTGGGAATAACACGCACCACCAATTTTTACCTTCCCCTTGTCCAATTAAGACGCGGACCGCTTCGTATTTACCAGCAGGTAGCACTAAGCTGCCATAGGATTTGATGGGGAAATCAAACATTCCAATTTGTAAATCTACGGGATAGGTAGCGCCATTAGTAGCAATCACTTCCCTTGCTACTGCTATTAACTTTTCCTTGTGTACAAAAACAATCTCTTCTGCAGCTGCTTTTTCCGTAATTCCTTCTAAATAAGGTCCTAAATAAGCAATCACAGCATCACGGACTTTTAGTTTTAATTC
>JAPUES010000199.1:0-2362 GCA_027492445.1 Sporomusaceae bacterium
GAAGAGCCTGTTTTATTATTCCCTAAAACATTATAAGACTTTTTTTATATTTATTTTGATAACAAGGAAGAAAGACGGAAGATAGAAGGATTAATAGTCCGTTTATGTCCAATGGCATCTGCTAAATCTATGGATACAACACCGCCATTTCGATAACCAAACATTACATTAGAAATACCGGAAATCAAAGCCAATGTCGCATGTTCACCCAAGGTACTCGCTAGAATCCGATCAAAGACACTTGGAGATCCGCCTCGTTGAATATGCCCAAGTACCGATACCCTAGTATCAAGACTTGTTTCTGCAATGATTTTTTTACCAATCTCTACTGCACTGCCGGCACCTTCCGCTACGACTATCACACTGTACTTCTTGCCTGAGTCATGAGACTCTATTAATTGCTGGCATAAGTCATCCATATTTACACTTATTTCTGGTATCAAAATGTGTTCAGCGCCACCTGCTAGTCCAGCAGTCATAGCAATCCACCCTGAATTACGACCCATTACCTCGATAACAATAACCCTGCCATGAGAGGAAGCCGTATCACGTAATTTATTAATAGCATCTACTACTGTATTGGTAGCAGTATCAAAGCCAATGGTGTAATCACTGCCCCAAATATCATTATCAATGGTACCTGGCAAACCGACTACTGCAATCCCTAGCTCCGACAATAGCTGGGCGCCAGTCATAGATCCATCACCGCCAATCACTACTAGCCCTTCAATACCATGACTGCGTAAGTTCTCAGCAGCTTTTTTACGTCCTTCTAGGGTTCTAAAACTTTCACAACGAGCCGTTCCCAAAAAGGTTCCGCCGCGATGAATCACATCTCCTACGGACCGAGAGTCTAATTTCACCATTTTATCTTCATACATACCAGCATAACCGTTATAAATTCCCCATACCTCGACCCCTTCGTGAATGGCTACCCGCACAACAGCACGAATGGCAGCATTCATACCAGGAGAATCACCACCACTGGTCATAACAGCAATACGTTTCAACATCAGCATTACCTCTCTTTTCTCCATCTTCTACTCTAAATTCATTTAGGCAACGAAGAGTTGTATCTTCGCTGCCAAAATAGCTACCTTTATTATAAACTATATGTCAAACTTTGTGGCAATTTCTTCTAATTTCTTTTTTATATCTGCTGTAGTTCGTAAGGTCAGGATTTCTTCCGCCCACTCTTGCGCCTGAGCTACTGTTAATTGGCGAATTAAGTATTTTACTGCCGGAACACTACGAGCGTTCATGGACAATTCCGTGAGGCCAAGTCCTACGAGCAGGGGAGTCGCCAAGGAATCTCCTGCCATTTCACCGCACATTCCTACCCATTTACCATTTTTTTGTGCTGCCTTAGCTACATTGGCAATGAGCCTAATAACAGGAGGCTGGAAATAATCACTAAGCCAAGCCACATGTTCATTCATGCGATCTGCCGCCATGGTGTATTGTACAAGATCATTGGTACCAATACTAAAGAAATCCACTTCTTCGGCAAGGATATCGGCAATCACAGCCGCCGAAGGCACTTCAATCATAATACCAACAGGCACTTCAGAGCAATGTTCAATGCCTTCCTGTACTAGCTCATCGGCCACTTCTTTCAGTAGCGCTTTTGCATTTAATAATTCATCTAAGGTAGCAATCATGGGAAACATGATATGTAGTTTCCCATATACGCCGGCTCTTAGTAAGGCACGCAATTGGGTTTTAAAAACATCTTGGTATGCCATGCATAAACGTATGGCTCTGAGTCCAAGTGCAGGGTTGGCTTCCGGCAATCCGCCAATAAAGGGCAGCTGCTTATCCCCACCCGCATCTAACGTTCGAATGACAATTTTCTTATCGGGCATGGCAGTCAGTACCGCGCGATAGGATATAAATTGTTCTTCTTCCGTAGGTACAGTCGTTTTATCCAAGAATAAGAACTCTGTACGGAATAATCCTACTCCTTCCGCACCTGCAGCTATTATTTTTTCCATATCAGCCGGCGTACCAATATTGGAAGCCACTTCAATATGGTGTCCATCTAAGGTTATACTGGGCAAATGACCTGTTTGGGCTAGCAGCAAGGCTCTTCTTTTTTCCTTTTCCATAAGCTGACGATATTCTGCTAGCAAGCTTTCTTCTGGATTGACCAATACTTGACCTTTATGACCATCAATAATCACCATATCTCCATTACTGAGTTTTTCAATGGCATTACCAACACCAACCACAGCGGCTAGTCCTGCTGCTCTTGCTAAAATAGAGCTATGAGAGGTTTTTCCGCCCAAGGCTGTAATAAAGCCTGCTACACTGGCAAAGTCTATGGATGCCGTATCGGAAGGTAATAAATCTTGGGCCACTA
>JAPUES010000199.1:2462-8330 GCA_027492445.1 Sporomusaceae bacterium
GCAAATACTTCGGCTTGATGCTCCCCAACGGTTATAGCCGTACGTTCCTGCAAAGCCGTAAGCTCTATTTCTGCTACTTCCTGAGACTTTAAAAATCGTTCTTTTTCTTCTGCAACTTTTTCAGGGGCTACTGTGCGGCAAAAGTCATGTACCGCTTCCTCAATATGCATAATTTGACCAATGGCAATACCTGCCGAAGCTGGAATTCCGTCAATTTTCCACATAATATCACTCTTCTCCGAATTTATCATTTACAATTTTTTGTAAAACGGCGGCAGCCTCATCAGCATCTGGCCCCTCAATCTTTACAAGGATATTTTCCCCTGCTTTTACCCCTAAACCCATAATACTAATAATACTTTTTGCATTGGCGCTTTTCTCACCTTTAAAAATCATAACTGTGGATTTAAAAGAAGAAGCCTTTTGTGCAAATAATGCTGCTGGCCTTGCATGTAGTCCTGCCTTATTTTCAATACATAAATTCAATTCCATATTTTACACGTCCTTTTCATATGTTATTTAGGATTTATCTTTTAACCTAAGACCCCTGCCCAATAGCCGAAAATTCCAAAAATAAATAAGCCCATCATAATTGCCAAGGTTGATATGCCCTTGCGCAATAAATAAATACAAAGGAAAGTTAAACATAACGGAATACTATTCGGCATTAATTGATCTAACATGGTTTGAATCGAAGTCATATGCTCCGTACCTTGCCCCACTAGCACAGTGACATTAATTCCCGTCCATTTTGCAACAAGAGCCCCCATCACAAACAAACCAAGAATCGATGCCCCCTCTGTTAATTTACCTAACGTACCCCCGCTTACCTCTTGCATAATACCAAGGCCTGCCCGATAAGCATATAGTAAACCATACCAGCGCACTAACAAACGAACCCCATTAAACAATATAAAAAACAATAACGGACCAAGTACAGTACCAGTCATTGCCAAACCAGCACCTAACGCCGCTGTGACAGGGCGCAAAGTTCCCCAGAAAATCGGATCAGCAACGCCAGCTAATGGCCCCATCAAGCCTACCTTAACAGCATTTATGGTGCTGTCTTCAATGGCAGCGCCATTGGCTTTTTGCTCCTCTAGGGCTAACGTAACTCCCAAAATCGGCGCCGTCGCAAAGGGATGGGTATTAAAAAACTCCAAATGGCGCTGCAAAGCACAAATGCGTTCCTTTGGATCATCGTATAATCTATAAATAGCAGGTATCATAGAAAAACAATATCCTAAAGCTTGCATACGTTCATAATTCCAAGAGCCTTGATGTAGGTTAGAACGCAAGAAGATCCAAAACAAATCACTTTTAGTCAGTTTCTTTTCCGTCATCTTCTCCCCCTACTCTGCTTCTTGTTTGTATTTTAACTGCAAATAAATCATCGCAATTGCCACTCCCATAATACCAATACCAACTAAATTGATATGTAAAAAAGTGGCCAATACAAATCCTAAGAAGAAGAACGGCATTAAATGTCCAGCCTTCATCATGTTAATAACCATGGCATAACCTACCACCACCACAAAGCCTCCTGCAACCTGTAAACCACCTGTAATAACTTGGGGAATGCCTTGTAGAATGTCCTTAACCACTGCCGCATCTGCATAATAGGCTATCAAAAATGCGGGAATAGCGACGCGTAAGCCCTGCACACATAAAGCTAAAATATGGACTACCGTAATTCCCCCTATGCGGCCTTCTCGTGCATACCGATCTCCTTGATGCTGAAAATACACACAAATGGTACGTACAAAAACAGTCAGAATCTGACCAGCTGCGGCAAGAGGAACTGCTAAGGCAATGGCTACTGGTACACTTTGATGAGCACTAATAACAAGAGTGGTCGATAAAATGCTGGCTAGTCCCGTATCAGGTGCTTGCGCTGCTCCAATATTCATCCAGCCCAAGGTCAGCATCTCCAGCGTGCCGCCAATGAGAATTCCAGTACCTAAATCCCCCATCACAAGGCCTGTTAAAGTACAAGCTAATAAGGGACGATGAAATTGAAACTCGTCTAATACACTTTCAATCCCAACTATGAAACCTACCAACGCTACCAGAAATGCTGTAACCATAATTCCTCCTCTTTAGAATATCTTGGTCATAATATCAACAGGAGTATCATTAGGTAAGATTTGAATGTGCAGCAAGACGCCAAGGTCATGAAGTTTTTTAAAAGCCATTATATCCTTTTCATCCACAGAAACGGCTTTTGTCACTTGGGTTTTCCCCTGGCTAAAACTCATACCACCGATATTTACTTTAGGAATGACAATCCCACCTTCAATCAATGTTAGGATTGTCAAGGGATTGGTGACTAGCAGTAGTATTTTTTCATTAGCAAATTTATTTGTATATAAAGCGTCAATACCTTGAGAAAGAGTCAAAACAGATACTTTTACGCCAGGAGGTGCCACTGTTTCTAGTAGCATTTTGCGAATTGCATCCCTTGCTACCAAATCATCAATTACCACCATACGTTTTACAGTTACCGCTTTGCTCCAAGCCATTACCACTTGCCCATGAATTAAGCGATCATCAATTCTTATCAATTCAATGCTCATGAAATCTCACCTTCTGTTACTGCTGTACTTTTCTTATTCATAATAAACTGGGAAATGCCATCACGACCGCCAGACAGCACCACCTTTGCTGCACCATCTAATGTAAGGTTTCTCATTGGCAACACTGCAAATAACATAGGTAAATTCACACCACTGATCACCTCCGTCTTCACTTGCTCCAGCATTAGCATTGCAGATGCATTATAAGGACTGCCACCTAAGATATCGACGAGGATTAATGTCCCTTGCCCACTGTCCACCTGGGTTACCGCCTTCATAATACGACTTTGCAAATCAGCAACAGCCTGTCCTGATTCAAAGGCAACGGCTTTCACTTGTTCTTGTTTGCCCATAATCAGTTCTGCAGTATTTAGCAAGGCATCGGCTAGGCTTCCATGTGTTACAATCACTACCCCGATCATCTTATGCCCCCCATATTATTCTGCTTTTCTATTCTTTCCTTTTATATTGCAAAATTCATGCCAGTTGTTGTCTTATCTCTGTACTATTTTTTTATGACCTTTTTTAATGCCCTACCCAAGTATCAATGTCATCTTTGCTACTTATTTTACATAGTAGAATTCCTATTACTTTATACCGTGTTTCAATAATAGAACTTGTCTATATTGTGTTTCACTTGTGTATTGTTTTATTATTCCTCTTCTTTCATTTCGTGATAGATTTCCCAGCCCTCTGAAATTTTCTTGCGATATGCTTCAAAACGATTCGCCATAACCTTATCTTCTCTGCGCTTCGCGTCAACTGACAAATCATACATGGCATTGCTTAACGAATTCACAATGACCTTCATGAAACTTTCCATATTTTCTAAAGGAGTATAAGAAACTAAACCATCATCTTGTTTCTCGATGAGTTTCTTCAATAACGCTATGCCTTCAGCCATCTTATCTTCTGGTAATTGTTCAATTAATGCCATTAGTTCTTTTTTCATACAATCGCCACCATCCTATATTTATTTTCTTGAAATTACTCTTCCTCATTAAAAAAAACTTTATAAAAACTCATGCCTCTTTCTTCATCAAAGCCTCGTTCAATAAACTGCATATTACCTAACTCTGACGTCGGATTTTTCACTTTAATCTCAATTTCCGTATCTAACTTAATTAAATTTTTAATCTTTTTTTTCATCGTTTTCACTGCTGGATTAGAAATACTAAAATTTTCTTTTGTTACAAGTCCTTGGTTACTATCATAATTTTGTTTATGTTCTTTGAATTTTTCTATGAGTTCGGGTTCTTTTACAACTTCTTGTACAAAATTTTCAAGATGAAACTCATCATGTTTATCAAAATATTTTACCGCTTCATTCATAAATACAACCTTATCTTTGCGATCAGCCTGATAAATTTGTCCATAAATATTCTCAGCAAAATCCTGACAAACCGTTAGACAAGTTTCGGTATGAAAATACCCATCCTGCACGTTAGTTACACGCAAAAAGTCATCTTTCCAATATAACGCTTCATTATTGCCTTTATTCAAGGCATCTACAATGGCCACTCGGTAACCATCACTGGAATCTGTATTAAATACAATACAGCCCTTATCGAGTTTTTTAATATTAATGCCTTTTTCACTACCAACAAAAAACTCTTCGGCATATTTCGTAATTTTTAAATAGGTCTCTTTTTTTTCTGTTTTAAAAATACCGATTGCATCTGTTTTTTCCCCATCGATGATACAATCTGTAAAATGAACCATATAAAATTCCCCACCTTTTATTTGAGGATGGGAGGATTTTTCATATAAATGTTTTAAAATATTTATAGATTGCGTATAAAAACTGCTAGGGTCTATAAAGATATTACTAATATACATATATAATTCATTTAAATGTATGTCGGTTTCATGGAAAAACCGATGAACGACTTGTTCCTTAAAAGATGTCAAAAAGTACTTTAATAGTAATTCTTCTACATTACCATCTTTCATTTCATACACTGTTGGTGATACAAAGATACCTTCATCCCTTAGCTTATTACCTACTTGATGTATAATTAATCTTTCTAAAGTCACAGTTGAAAAGTCAAACAACAGTCTCATCCTTCCTAATCCATCTTAACATCTTTCATTACTGTATTGTACCACAATTTGGAGTCCTCATCCTATTGTAACTTATTATAATCTATTGCCTACTTTCAGTAGACGACACATCCTAGCGGTAGCCCTTGCAATCAAGCACTCTCCTTTTTCCATGCATTCCTCTAAGGTTATAGGCTGCTCTGTAATACTCATTAAGGCATCAATACCATGATCAAGCACTTCATCAGCCCCATTACCTAAGCCCCCTGATATACAGACTACAGGGATATCATATTTTTTCGCCAACTTTGCCACTCCAACAGGGGCCTTGCCATAAGCCGTCTGAAAATCTGTTTGTCCTTCACCAGTAATTACAAGCTGCGCAGTTTTTACCATATCATAAAAATTCATTTTTTCTAATATAATAGCAACGCCAGGTCGTAGTACTGCTTTGGTAAAAAATAAAAGTCCGGCACCAAGACCTCCTGCCGCTCCCCCACCTGGATAATCGATAATGTTTTTTCCCGTAACTTCTTGCGCTATTTTTGCATAGTTTTCTAATGCCCGATTAAGCTCATCAATCATTTCTAACGTCGCGCCTTTTTGCGGTCCATATACTGCCGACGCCCCTTTAGGCCCACAGAGGGGATTATCCACATCACAGGCCACTACAATCTCCACCTCACCTAAGCGACTATCAAGACCACGTAAGTCAATCCTATCTAGCTTAGCCAAGGAACTGCCGCCATAGGGAAGTTCCTGTCCCTTTATATCCAAGAATTTCGCCCCTAGACTCTGAGCCATACCCGCCCCACCGTCATTGGTAGCGCTACCGCCAATTCCAATGATTATACTTCGTATTCCCATGTTAAGAGCTGCTTTTATTAATTCTCCTGTACCATAGGTAGTGGTTATACGTGGATCACGCTGGCCTATGGGTACAAGAGGCAATCCAGAAGCCGCTGCCATTTCAATCACAGCAGTATTTCCATCCCCAAGAACTCCCCAGAAAGCTTCTACCGGTTCTCCTAAGGGCCCAGTCACTGTCTCATAGATAATCCTTCCTCCCGTAGCAGCAACCATGGCCGCTACCGTCCCCTCACCCCCATCTGCTATCGGCATTTTAAGGACTTTGGCATTAGGAAATACTGTTAGAATTCCACTTTCCATAGCATTGGCAACCTTTAGGGCAGCTACACTGCCTTTATAAGAATCAGGAGCTACAACAATACGCATCTTAATCACTCCT
>JAPUES010000200.1 GCA_027492445.1 Sporomusaceae bacterium
ATTCTATTGTTTTTTCTTTATGCAATCCTGAACCGGAAATATCTTATGAAAATGCGAAGGCTGCTGGCGTGAGAGTCGCAGGAACGGGTCGCTCTGACTCTCCGAATCAAGTGAATAATGTAAGCGTTTTTCCAGGACTTTTCCGTGGGGCCATTGATGTGAGAGCGCGGCAAATTAATGAAGAGATGAAATTAGCTGCTGCCCTTGCTATTGCAGAATTGATACCCTGCGCAGAACTTAGAGAAGACTATGTTGTACCTACGGTTTTCGATAAACGAGTAGCTCCTGCAGTAGCAGCAGCAGTAGCTAAGGCGGCCATTGCGACCGGTGTAGCGAGGGTGATTCTTGATCCTGAAGAAGTGAAACGCCGAGCCTTTGCAAGAATAAACTTAGAATGAAAATATCATCCCTTGCCGATTGTTGGTAAGGGATGATATTTTACTTATTTTTTTGCAAAAAGTGATCATACTAATAGAGTAGTTTATCTGAAAAGTTTGTGATATAATACACTTGGATATTAGAATAGGGGGATGAGTATGCGTACAATTGAGGTAGACAAAATCACTCAGGCGATAGCAAAGATGTGCATTGATGCTTGCTATTATCTATCTGAAGACGTGTATGACGCTTTGGTAGCAGCTGAAAAGCAAGAGGAGTCAGCACTCGGTAAGGAAATCATTGGCAAATTAGTGGACAACGCTGATATTGCTAAAAATGAACAAGTACCTATTTGCCAAGATACAGGTATGACTGTAATTTTTATGGAGATAGGTCAAGATGTTCATTTAGTCGGTGGGAACTTAGAAGAAGCAGTAAATGCTGGTGTAGCAAAAGGTTATACAGAAGGTTATCTACGTAAATCCGTCGTAGGAGAGCCTTTGTTTAATCGTCAAAATACTACCAACAACACTCCTGCCATTCTACATACTACCATCGTACCAGGGGACAAGCTAAAAATTAAATTAGCACCTAAAGGTTTTGGTAGTGAAAACAAAAGTGCTTTAAAAATGCTAGTGCCTGCCGATGGTATTGAAGGCGTAAAAAAAGTCGTTCTTGATACAGTAAAGGTAGCTGGTCCTAATGCCTGCCCTCCAATGGTAATTGGTGTTGGTATTGGTGGTACTATGGAGAAATCAACCTTACTAGCAAAAAAAGCTTTATTACGTTCTGTTAATAAACGTAATGATAATCCAGATTATGCTAACTTAGAAAAAGAATTATTGGAATTAGTTAACAAAACTGGTGTTGGACCACAAGGTTTGGGTGGTACGTTTACTGCACTTGCAGTTAACATTGAATATTTTGCCACACATATTGCAGGTTTACCTGTGGCTGTTAATATTAATTGCCATGCTACGCGGCATGCTGAAGTTGAACTGTAGGGAGGTATAGAATAATGGCAGAAGTAAAACGCATTACCACTCCACTAACCAAAGAAATGTCTCGCTCTTTAAAGGCTGGTGACAGTGTACTCATTACTGGTACTATTTATAGTGCTCGTGATGCGGCTCATAAGGTTATGACTGAGGCTTTGGCACGAGGGGAAAAATTACCTGTAGATTTCACGAATCAAATTGTTTATTACTTGGGGCCAACTCCGGCTAAACCAGGTAAACCGATTGGTTCCGCTGGTCCGACAACAGCTGGTCGTATGGATAAATATACGCCACAAATGCTGGAACAAGGACTTACTGGAATGATTGGTAAAGGATACCGTTCTGCTGAAGTGGTAGAAGCTATGAAAAAGAATAGTACAGTTTTCATGGTTGCAATTGGCGGAGCAGGAGCTTTGATTGCGAAGAGTATTAAAGCTTACGAAGTATTGGCTTATCCTGAACTAGGTGCAGAAGCCCTAGCAAGACTTACGGTAGAAGATTTTCCTGCGATTGTAGCGATTGACTGTGATGGTAATAACTATTATGAAGCAGGTCAAAAACCTTATTGCAAACTGTAATTATAATTACCTTCCATACTGGAAATTAAATGATTTGGATAGGCTATTGCTTAATAGATGAATGAATCGTATTATTTTTTACTTGGTAAAAGATATATAAAGCCTTACCAAAGATTTACTTTCAAGTATCTATTGTAATTATAGTTACTTCCTTGCAAAAAAAAGATTGCAAATTTAATTGCAATCTTTAAAGGGAAAAACAGAAGAATGTCGAATAAACATTATTTTGTGTAGTCCATTGATAAATATTTGTACAAGAAATATGAATATTTATACAACAATTGCGTGAATATTACAGGAGGTAAAAGCATGAACAAATTTGATTTCTGGATTCGTCGTATTCATTCTCTGTTAGGTGTTGTAGCACTGGGAGGCTTTCTCTTAGAACATCTTTTTACGGTTTCGAGAGTAATGGCAGGACCAGCTGTTTTTGATGCAGCTGTAAAAGCGCTTAGCGAAATGCCGTTTTTGGTACCAATTGAAGTATTATTTATTGGGGTGCCTTTCGCTCTGCATGGTATTATCGGTCTAGTTTATGCCCTTAAAGCAAAAAATAACGTTGCACAGTATGGTTATTGGAATAATTGGATGTTTTACTTACAACGCATTACCGCATATATTGCCTTTGCTTTTGTTATTTATCATGTATATACACTTCGTATTGTCGGTAAAGCAATGGGTGGTCATTTGATTGATACTGCGTTTATGGCTGATGTATTATCAAATCCAGCAATTATGGGTCTATATGTTGTTGGGTTATTGTCTTCTGTATTCCATTTCACAAATGGTTTGTGGGGATTTGCAGTTACTTGGGGTATTCTTGTTGGACCACGTGCCCAACGTTTGGTTAGTATTGCCACAGTTGGTTTGTTTGTAATTATGTCGAGTGTAGGACTTGCATCTCTTACACATTTCGTAAAATAATGTAACGTAAGGAGAGAACTTAGTGAAAAAGAAGATTATCGTTGTTGGCGGCGGTTTATCCGGTCTAATGGCAACACTTAAAATTTGTGAAGCTGGCGGAGAAGTAGAGTTATTTTCCTATTGCCCAGTAAAACGTTCTCATTCTCTTTGTGCACAAGGCGGTATGAACGCTTGTATGGATACAAAGGGTGAAAATGATAGTACCTATGAACATTTTGATGATACTGTTTATGGTGGTGACTTCCTTGCTGACCAAACTGCAATAAAAGGCATGTGTGAAGCTGCTCCTAAATTAATTAAAATGTTTGATCGTATGGGTGTTACTTTTACTCGTACAGCCGAAGGTTTACTTGATCTTCGTAATTTTGGTGGTCAGAAAAATAAACGTACTTTGTTTTCTGGTTCTACAACAGGTCAGCAACTTCTTTATGCCCTTGACGAACAAGTTCGTGCATGGGAAGTAAAAGGTGCTGTTAAAAAATATGAATTCTGGGAATTCATTAAAGTTATTAAAAATAAAGAACAAGTTTGCCGCGGTATCGTAGCACAAGATATGAATGCTATGGAAATCAGAGCTTTCCGTGCTGATACGGTTATTCTTGCAACAGGCGGTCCTGGCATGGTATTTGGTAGATGTACTGCTTCGACTATCTGTAATGGTTCAGCAGTATCTGCTGTATATCAGCAAGGTGCTCATCTTGGTAACCCTGAATTTATTCAAATACATCCAACCGCTATTCCAGGTACAGATAAAAACCGCTTAATGTCGGAAGCTTGCCGTGGTGAAGGTGGACGAGTTTGGGTATATAAAGATGGTCAACCATGGTACTTCTTAGAAGAAATGTACCCTGCATATGGTAACCTTGTACCTCGTGACGTAGCATCTCGTGCTATTTACGATGTATGCGTAAATCAAAAACTTGGTATTAATGGTGAAAATAAAGTATATCTTGACCTTTCCCATATTTCTGCAGATTACCTTGAACGTAAATTAGGCGGCATTTTGGAAATTTATACGGAATTCGTTGGTGAAGATCCACGTAAAGTTCCAATGCAAATTTATCCATCTGTTCATTATTCTATGGGCGGTATTTGGGTAGACGCAAAACATAACACAAACATTCCTGGCCTTATGGCATCTGGTGAATGTGACTATCAATATCACGGTGCAAACCGTCTAGGCGCAAACTCACTTCTTTCCGCTGTTTATTCTGGTACAGTTTCCGGTCCGGAAGCTATGCGCTGGGCTAAAGGAACAGAAAAAGGTTCAGAACTTACGGATGAAGAGTTAGCAAAAGCAGCAAAAGAATGCCGTGATGAATATGAAGCTATCTTAAAAATGAGTGGATCGGAAAATGCCCATCAACTTCATCATGAACTTGGTGATTTGATGAACAAATACGTTACCATTGAACGTGTGAACAAAGACCTAGATTATTGTTTTGATGAAGTAAAGAAAATTCTTAAGCGTTGGGACAATATCGGTTTAGTCGACAAAGCAACTTGGGCAAATCAAGAAGCTATGTTTGCAAGACAACTTCGCAATATGATTATTTATGCTTTAGTTGTAACAAAGGCTGCACGTATGCGTGATGAAAGCCGTGGCGCTCACTATAAACGCGAGTTTCCAACTCGTGATGACGAACGCTTCATGAAAATAACACTCGTTGAGTTTGACCAAGCAACCGAAGAGCCTAAGATCAGTTATGGTGATTTTGATTGTTCCTTGGTTCAACCACGTGCCCGTAACTATGCTGTTGCTAAAAAAGGATAAGAAGGAGGTAGATCATAATGGCAGAAATTAAGAAAAAAGTACATTTTATTATAGAAAGACAAGATAGTCCGACTTCCGCGCCCTATACAGAAGAGTTTGAAGTTGACTATCGTCCTGCATTGAATGTTGTTGCATCCCTTATGGAAATTCAAAAGAACCCTGTAACAAAAGACGGCAAAAAAACAACTGCTGTTGTTTGGGAATGTAACTGTCTAGAAAAAGTATGCGGTGCATGCATGATGGTTGTTAATGGTAAAGCTCAACAAGCTTGCGCGGCTTTGGTTGATCATTTGGAGCAACCGATTCGTTTATCAGCAGCTCGTACGTTCCCTGTTATCCGTGACCTTATGATTGACCGTGGGGTAATGTTTGAAAGTTTAAAACGCATACACGGATGGGTAGATGTAGATGGAAGCTGGGAAGTTCATAATGATGCTCCTCGGCAAAATCCTAAAACTGCAACTACAGCTTATGAAATATCTCGTTGTATGACTTGTGGTTGTTGCTTACATGCATGTCCGAATGTAAATAGTGGTTCCGAGTTTATCGGGCCTGCACCAATAGCACAAGCACATCTTTTCAACTTGCACCCAATTGGTGAATACCAAAAGGATGAGCGTTTGGAAGCATTGATGGAAGAAGGCGGCTTAACAGGTTGCGGTAACAGCCAAAACTGTGTAGAAGCATGTCCTAAAGAAATTAAATTAACAACTTATATTGCTAAAATGAACAGAGAAGTAAACAAAAAGGCAATTAAGGACTTATTTAATAAATAGTCAATGTAATACCATAGTTTCTTGACATAATGTAAGAATTATGTTATTATAATTAATGTCAGTTGGCAGTAGTTGAGTGCATAACTCAACTACTGCTAATTTTACGGAATCAGAAGGTATAACAAATTCTTGATTCCAAGCAAGGGCAACTAAGGCTTGGCGCAAGCCAAGTTTTCTATGAGAAAGCAAAGTTTATTGGAAATAAAATGTTTTCAATAAATAGTTGACAAGAACATGAGAGAAATGTTATAATAACTCTTGTGATTAACGGGGCGTGGCTCAGCTTGGTAGAGCACCTGGCTTGGGACCAGGGGGTCGCAGGTTCGAATCCTGCCGCTCCGACCATCTTTTTAAAGTTCCTTAATGTGCGGGTGTAGCTCAATGGTAGAGCACTAGCCTTCCAAGCTAGCTACGAGGGTTCGATTCCCTTCACCCGCTCCATTTGTTTCTAAAAATATATGTGCTTGTAGCTCAGCTGGATAGAGCAACGCCCTTCTAAGGCGTGGGTCGGGCGTTCGAATCGCTCCAGGCACACCATTGAAAATTCAAGCTTTCAAGGTTAATTACCTTGAAGGCTTTTCTTGTTTTTAGGGGTAGGAAGGCAATAAGGAAGGCAATACTATATAAAATCTGTATAAGCATGTGTATCAAGATGAACTATATAGAAAATATAACATACAAAAGTTTCTGATAGGTAGTAATAATATGTGGTCAGCCTAAACAGCGATATACTCAGTTCTAATGTTATCAATGACATTCCCTTAGCAATGTCCGTTCAACCTTCATACATCGTTATCCTTACGCATTTACAGTTACTAATACAGAAAGGCTTATGTTATTTTAAAACGCCTAGAACGCCTAGAAAAACGATTAATCCAGATAAGATCTAGCTTGCCATAAAAAAATAACGTCTAGATTTCTGCCTATAGCTGCCTAGAACGTCTAGAAGAATAATAAAATAGTAGAAAAGAAGAAGTTTTTTGTGGTAAGCTTTACCCCCTATCAACTATTCCTGTGGTGGAAAAAGAGAAACACCTAGAACCCCTATTATTGGGTTTTAGGTGTTTTTTTTTATATCAAAAGATAAGATTGAATGAGCGGGCTTATTTTATTTAACGCTTTCCTAATAATTCTTCAATAATTTTCGATATAGGCATAGATGGTAAAAATTTTTTTTTGAATTCATCAAGAGAAAATTTACTATTGTGGTAAAGAGCGGTGTCTGTTTCATTTTTTTCTTCTGAACTATTATGAAACCAATTATTAATAAATTCTTTTTTATGCAACTCAGATAAAGAAAGATAACTATCTATAAATTTCTCATAGCCAGAAAAAATATCGGAGAATACAACGGGTGAGCCAGTACCGCTTTTCAATTCATGATAATGTATGGGATCAAGCCGAGATATAGCAGCTTTTTGCATAATCAAATTTATCGGGTGAATCCCATTACTACCTTTATCCAGAGTATAACCTAGATTTAAACGATCATTCAACAGACCTATTAATGTTAAAAACTCTAATTGTCCGTTGCTAGTTAATACTTTATTGAGCCATTGACCTTCGGCTTCTTCTAGAAATAAGAAATAAAATGTATGATGTTCTAATGGAAATATACCAAAAGAATATTTAAGAGTTCCATTAGAAATACCGTCAGCAGTAAGAAACTGATAGTTTAAATTTCCTTCGGGATTATTGAGTAAAGAATGCGGTAAATCTGAACTACCTAATAAATAGTCGGTTGTGACGGTGAAAAAATCTGAAAGTAAAACTAAAACATCTAAACTTGGTAGGCTATATCCACCTTCATATTTTCCGATTGCAGATTTTCCGGCTAAACCAATTGCGCTAGCAACTTCTTCCATTGTTAAATTCTTTTCAATTCGTAAGGCTTTTAAACGCTTTGCGAATTTTTTTTTATTAAACATAAAAAAACCTCCTAAAAACACTTGCGTATCGTACCCCAATGGGGTACAATACAAATAATATATTTAGTACCCTGTTGGGGTACTGGTGAAAATCAAATAAAAAGGAGTAATGACATGAGGAAATACCTACATTCAGTAATGAAGAATCACAAACTTAGTTACCAAAAACTAGCTAATGCATTAGGTATGAGCAAATCAGGAATAGCACACATTGTGAAAGGAACCAGAAACCCAAGTTGGCAAACCGCGCATAAAATTGCATCTTTTTTTGGAGTTCCAATAGAAGTGATATTTGAAGTTGAATTTAGTATACCAAAAAAAGGAGGAAAAGAACAGTGAGTCAGCATGCAAAAAAGCTATGGCGGGTAAAAGAACTTAGTGAAAAAAATGGTGGTCCCTTGCCAGTATCGGTTCAAGGAATCTATAAATTTATTAGTGAAGGCAAAATTAAGTCGGTAAAAATTGGAAGCATGGTATTTGTACCTGATAGTGTTGTGCAAAGTATCTTAAATTCATAATTTTTTTGTATGTTAAATTAATTAAGGGGGTGAAGGAATGAGTTTAGTTCAAAAGATTAAGGAGATATTGCCGATTGCCGAAGGCTTTCGTAAGTACATTGGAGCTGAACTCACACAAAAAGGGGATGAGTACTGGACATGTTGTCCTTTGCACCAAGAAAGTTCTCCCTCGTTTTCGCTCAATAATAAGAAAGGAAAATTTAACTGTTTTGGATGCCAAAAGAGCGGCGATGTTATAAATTTAATCGCAGAATATCAGGGAAAGACAAATGGTGAGGTTATAAAAATGTTATCTTCGGATTTTAACCTTACTGCATTCACTATACCTACCAAACAAAATACAAAACCAAAGCGTGAGCATGTATATGCTGATGAAAACGGCAATCCGATAATGAAAAAAGAAATATATTACGATAA
>JAPUES010000201.1 GCA_027492445.1 Sporomusaceae bacterium
TTGAAGAAGTGGGAGAAGACCCTTATCGGATTGATCGCATGCTAACTCAATTGTTGCTAGCAGATAAATTGCAAAGAGCTGCAGGGATTGTAGTTGCTGTTTGCAGCGATTGTGATAAAGATGATCCGCCAGGTTTTACCTTAGAAGAAGTGCTCAAAGAACGTTTAGGAGGACTTGGTAAGCCAGTACTAACTAATTTATATTTTGGTCATACCAAGGATAAGGCAACCATTCCTTTTGGTGTTAGGGCAATCCTTGGTGGAGAAAAGGGTAGCTTGGAAATAATCGAAAGAGCAACCACAGACTAAGGAGAGAGTATGGATGAGTAGAATGGATAAACAAGTATTAAAAACAGAAGCTAGTAAGATAATAGATAGGATAGCTCCCGAGCTAAGAGCCATTAGTCTAGCACTACATAGTAACCCTGAATTAGGCAGGGAAGAATATAAGGCAGCAAAGCTGCTACGGGCAGGGATAGAAGAACATGGTTTTGCTGTAACGCAAAATAGTAGTGGTTATGAGACGGCGTTTATTGCTAAGAAAGGCTGTGGAGGACTAAAAGTTGCTTTTTTGGCTGAATATGATGCCCTGCCAGGTATTGGTCATGCCTGTGGGCATAATTTAATTGCAGCCATGAGCTATGGGGCGGCAGTAGCTTTTGCTGCTGTTGCTGGTAAAGAAGCCGTTTCCTATTTAATTGGTTGTCCAGCAGAAGAAACAAGCGGAGCAAAAGTCGCCATGGCAGACGCTGGAGTTTTTGATGGCTTAACAGCAGCCCTAATTGTCCACCCCAGTGATGGTAACTATATTGGCGGCACTTCCTATGCGACTCACCCTTTAAAAGTAACCTTTCGTGGCCGTCCGGCTCATGTTGCTAGTAAAGTAGATACAGGCATTAATGCCTTGGATGCTTTAATCTTATTTTATCAAGGCATAAAAGAGCTGCGCCAAACCTTTACTCAGGAGACAATACTAGCAGGCATTATTACGAAAGGGGGCATTGCTCCTAACATTGTGACGGAAGAAGCTGAGGCGAAGTTTACCATAAGGGCCTTGTCGGCTCGTTATTTAGAGGAGATTGTTTTGCCGGCCGTCCGTAATTTAGGAGCAAAGATTGCTCTAGCCACTGGAACAAGGGTAGAGATGGTCCATTATGAACCCTTGTTTAAAGAACTCATTAATGATGCCAAGCTTATGGAATTATATAAAGAAAATATGCTGTTATTAGGGGAAAAAATGATTGTTCTTTCTCCGGAAGACGCGGATGGCTCTACGGATGTTGGTAATGTGAGTCATGTAGTGCCGACCATTCACCCCGACCTTGGTATTGGTAGCAACCTAGCGGCGCATACCCTAGAATTTGCCCAAGCAGCAGGCGGTGCATATGCCCAAGAACGACTCGTAATCGGAGCCAAAGCAATGGTCATGACAGCGATTGACCTACTAGAGTAGAAATTTTTACATTTTTTTTAAAGAATAATCGACAAATGCCAGCTATTTTGCTATTATTAGTTTCGTAGAAAATCATAATAACGAAAAAATGTCATTATAATGACTGTTTTTAAAATATCATGCACAAAGAGGAGCTTTATAACATGAACATTGCCACTCCCTATTATCTTATTGATGAAAAGAAACTGTTGCGTAATTTAAAAATCATTGAACAGGTGCGTGAACTTTCCGGAGCCAAATCTTTGTTGGCGCTAAAATGTTTTTCTACCTGGAGTGTATTTGATATCATGCAGCAATATATGGATGGCACTACCTCCAGCTCCCTTTTTGAAGCACGTCTCGGATTTGAAAAATTCGGTAAAGAAACCCATGCTTATTGTGTAGGCTATTCACAGGAAGATATTGAGTCGGTAGCTAAATTTGCCGATAAGATTATTTTTAATTCTCTTTCTCAATTAGAACGGTATTATGATGTGGTTAAAGGAGCAAAAATTGGCCTGCGCGTGAACCCAGGAATGAGTCATTCCCATTTTGATTTAGCGGATCCTGCGCGTAAACATTCTCGTCTAGGGGTAATAGATAAGGATGCACTACAGGGCCAGTTATCTCGTCTTAGTGGCTTAATGTTTCATTATAATTGTGAAAATGATGATTTTGAAGCTTTTTCTAAGCAACTCGATGCTCTTGGAAACTGTTACGGAGACATACTCCATAAGCTAGAATGGGTGAGCCTTGGCGGCGGATTGTATTTTACTAAAGAGGGTTATCCTGTGGAACGGTTTGCTAAGAGGTTAGCCGACTTTGCAGCCCAGTTTAATGTCCAGATTTATTTGGAACCAGGCGAAAGTGTTATTACTGGTTGTGCAGAATTAGTTACCAATGTCGTGGACTTAGTGTATAATGGAATGGACATTGCTATCGTTGATGCTTCTGTGGAAGGACATATGCTGGATTTATTGATATATCGGCTATCTGCCAAAATAGAAGGGGCAGATAAAGGGAAACATCAATATATGGTTGCTGGACGATCTTGCCTGGCAGGAGATGTTTTCGGCACATTTCAGTTTGAAGATAAATTGACAATTGGCAGTGAAATTCGGTTTGCTGATGCGGCCGGTTATACAATGGTAAAGAAAAATTGGTTTAATGGACTGCAGATGCCGGGGATTGTTGTGCGAAGGCTAGATGATACTGTAGAGGTTATACGTACCTTTGGTTATGATGATTTTGTAAGTAGCTTGTCGTAAAATTTTTTTTGTACATACAAAGGAGGAAGAAAATGAGGAAAAATGTTCTAATTGTCGGTGCTGGTGGAGTTGCTCATGTTGTCGCCCATAAATGTGGGATGAACAACGATATTCTGGGGGATATTTGTATCGCTTCTCGTACCCAGGAAAAATGCAACGCCATCATTGAAAGTGTAATGCGTAAAAATCATTTGAAAGATCCATCCAAAAAATTATACTCACGAGAAGTGGATGCCCTTGACGTGCCTGCTTTGGTTAAGGTAATCAAAGAGACAAAATCGGAAATTGTTATTAATGTGGGTCAGTCTTATATTAACATGTCCGTTTTAGAGGCGTGTATTGAAGCGGATGTTGTCTATATGGATACGGCAATTCATGAAGAACCAGACAAGGTTTGTGAAAATCCCCCTTGGTATGCTAATTATGAATGGAAGCGCAAAGATCGTTGCGAAAAGCAAGGAATTACTGCTATTTTAGGAATCGGTTTTGATCCTGGGGTAGTGAATGCTTGGTGTGCATTAGCGCAGCAGGATTATTTTGATACCATTGAGACAATTGATATACTCGATGTGAATGCTGGTAGTCATGGTAAATATTTTGCTACTAATTTTGACCCTGAAATTAATTTTAGAGAATTTAAAAAAGTGTGGACGTGGATTGATCGGAAATGGGTGCTACAAGATGTTCACTCTATTAAAGTAGAGTATGATTTTCCTGTCGTCGGCAAATGCCCCGTATATTTAACGGGACATGATGAACTTCATTCTCTTTCTAAAAATATTGATGCTGATTCCATTCGTTTTTGGATGGGTTTTGGTGATCATTATCTAAATGTATTTTCTGTCTTAACAAATATTGGCCTTACTTCCGAAGTGCCAGTGAACATTGCAGATGGTGTGGATATTGCCCCTCTCAAGGTGCTAAAGGCATTGCTTCCAGATCCTTCCTCCCTTGCTCCTAACTATACAGGAAAAACCTGCATTGGAAACTTTATTAAAGGCACTAAAAATAATGAAAAACGAGAAATCTTTATTTATAACACTTGTGATCATGCGGAGTGCTATGAAGAAGTTGAATCTCAAGCCATAAGCTATACAGCAGGAGTACCACCTGTAGCGGCAGCTATTTTGGTCGCGCGGGGCGATTGGGATGTAAAGAAAATGGTAAATGTAGAAGAACTAGATCCTAAACCTTTTCTTGAACTATTAGATGGTATGGGTTTACCTACGGAAGTTGTTGAGGCCCCTGTAGCCTTTACACCACCAGTTATTAAATCCTTAGAATAGACAAAAACCTCTTGTGGATACAATGTATTCCAAGAGGTTTTTTTATAAAATTTAGTAAAAAATATTGTTGCCTAACAGGAATTAGCATGTTACTATCAAACCAAAGGATTAAGTGGCATTGTAAGGAAAATGAAGATAGGAGATGCATATTATGGCTAATATTGATTCAGTGCCTTCCCAAGGTGCTAGGATGAATATTTTATACCCGAATCAGGATATGCCGGTTTATGAAAAAGGAGGGGGGCAAAATCCCTTTTCAGGACAGGTAACTCCGTCAGAGCAATATGCTGATTTAGATAAACGTCTTGGAGCGGCCTATAAGGTGGATATTTCTAGCCCTCAAAAGAATGATTGGAATGATGCAGAGGTGCGCCGTATGAAGAGTGTTGGGCAGATTGAATGTCTGACATGCAAGGAAAGAACATACCAAGATGGGTCAGATGATCCAGGAGTATCTTTTAAAGCACCAGGGCACATTTCTCCTGAAAGCTCAGCTGCTGTCGTAGGGGCTCATGAACAAGAACATGTGAGTCGTAATCAAGCCAGTGCTCGTGCGGAGGATAAGAAGGTCATTGCCCAGAGTGTGCGGTTATTTACTGCGATATGTCCGGAATGTGGAAAAAGTTATGTTTCTGGCGGTGAGACACGAACCACTACTGCCTCAAAGGCGAGTGGAGAGCAGCCTAAGGCGGAAACTGCGTTAGGAAATACAGTAGACTTACTTATTTGAAATAGATAAGAAAAGCCATGGCGGTTGATGCCATGGCTTTTTGGTATTTTAGAACATATAAAATCTTGAGCAATGAGAATAATATCCCAAACTAGGAATAATTTATAAATAACTAAACTTATTGATGGAGCATTGTGGAATTTTATCAAAAAATAATGAAAATGGAGAGAAAGGGGGAGGGGAGTTGGATATTTATACTTATACCTGTTTTGCCTATGCATTAACAGCCGTAATTGCTTTTATAACAGTGGGTATTATGCAGTTGATAAACAAGGTAGTAAGTCGTGAATAAGGAGATGGGGAAAACGTGGAAAATGTGTTGCAACAGTTATTTCCGGGGATTGCTACTTTGTTTGTACAGGATATTCATATTGTTATCGCTAGGATTTTCTTAATTGGTCTAGGTTTTATGCTTGCATATTTGGGGTTTAAACATACCCTTGAACCCCTAATCATGATCCCTATGGGAATGGGTATGAGCACTGTTAATGCCGCTCAGCTTTTTCTGACATCTGGCAGTATTGGAAATCTTTTTCTCGACCCTCTTGTCGAACAGCCTGATATGCTAGTAAATATTATGCAGGTTAATTTTTTGCAACCCATTTATAATTTGACCTTTAGCAATGGCCTCATTGCCTGCCTTGTATTTATGGGAATAGGGGCTATTTGTGAAGTTGGTTTTATCCTATCTCGACCATGGGCGAGCATTATTGTAGCGTTGTTTGCAGAGCTAGGTTCCTTTGTAACCCTTATTGTTGGCTATAAGATGGGTCTGCCTATTGGGGAAGCGGCTTCTGTTGCCACTATTGGCGGTGCTGATGGGCCTATGGTTCTTTATACATCCCTCATGATGGCGCCAAATTTATTCGTTCCTATTTCAATCATTGCCTATCTGTATTTGAGTTTGACCTATGCTGGTTATCCCTACCTTATTAAGCTGATAGTGCCTAAGCGGTATCGAGGCATAGAAGTGAGTCAGACACAAAGCAATATTAGCAAAACTTCAAAATTTATTTTTATCATTTTAATTTGCACAATACTCTGTTTTCTTTTGCCAGTGGCGGCCCCTTTAATTATGTCTTTTTTTCTGGGCCTTGCCATTAAGGAAGCTGAAATTGAACCTTACTCAAAAATACTACAAGAGACTATTTTATATGGTGCTACCTTATTTCTTGGTTTGCTGCTGGGAGTTCTTTGTGATGCTCAAATCATTATGAATCCTAAAGTTGGGATTTTGCTACTGCTTGGCATGTTAGCCTTAGGTGTCTCTGCCATTGGTGGCCTTGTAGGGGGCTGGATGGTGTATTGGTTCACTAAAAACTATAATCCGGTCATTGGCATTGCCGGTGTATCTTGTGTCCCTACAACAGCGAAATTGGCCCAATATGCAGCTCATGAGGAAAATCCTTTCGTTATGATTCTTCCCTTGGCATTAGGGGCGAATATTAGCGGCGTTATTGTTTCGGCAATTACAACAGGGGTATTTATCTCTACCGCTTTTTTAGTAAAGTAGTATAGAGAAGGTATATAGCATATTCCGTGGAATGTAATAAATAATGAAGAAAGATTGACAGGGGCCTATTGGCTGGTTATTAGGAGGAAAAATATGCAGGAATATGTTATCCAAATTCATTTTATAGACCGCCCTGCTTTAGGATATGAGATATTTAAAATTACGGAGCAGAATCATATAAATAAGGTTGCTATGGAAGTGTTACCCAAAGAAGGAATGGTCATTCGATTTTGTTGCAGTTCCTTAGAAACGGCCCTGCATTTGATGGAAGAATTAAAGTTAGTAGCAGGAGTTAAGGCTGTTAATTTTCGTGATCAGATGCCTTATGAGGAACGAGAAGATGCTTTGAAAACCATCCTGAACGCTGTGGACGAAGGGATTTTAGCAGTTGATAAGGAAGGGAAGGTTACTCACATCAACGAAGTTGCCAGCAAACTATTTTTGTCTCCTGCAACGGAACCCATCGGACTTAGCATTGAGGAATTGTTAGGTACCAATCATTATATTATTCAGACCTTGCAAGCGGGTAAGAGTTATACCTTGCAAGAAGGAAAAACCAGAAAAAATGGCAAGAATATACGTTATCTAATCAGCTCTCAGCCCATTATTAATAGTCGAGGGCAAATCATTGGAGCCGTTGCCACCATCACAGAATTCCGTCAGGTAGAAGCCATTATTTCTAAGGTGGATAAAATTAGACAGCGCAAGACTTTTGATGAAATTGTTTTTCAAAGTGACAAAATGAATAAATTAATTACCGCTGCTCGTACGGTAGCAAGAAGTAGTTCGACGGTTTTACTTAGGGGGGAAAGCGGTACGGGTAAAGAATTGTTTGCCAATGCCCTTCATGCGGAAGGGCCAAGGCGATTTGGGCCCTTTATCGCTGTAAATTGCACTGCCTTGCCAGAAAATCTCTTAGAAAGTGAATTGTTTGGGTATGAAGAAGGTGCTTTTACTGGGGCTGCTAAGGGGGGCAAGAAAGGTCTGTTTGAACAAGCAGATGGTGGTACTTTGTTTTTAGATGAAATTGGAGAATTGCCCCTTTTGGTTCAGGTAAGGTTATTACGTGCTTTGCAAGAAGGGACAATTCGCCGCGTAGGAGGTAGCAAAGAACAACTGGTAGACGTTCGTATTATTGCTGCGACCCACCGTAATTTAGAAGCTATGGTTAAGAAAGGAGAATTTCGCGAGGATTTATACTATCGCCTCAATGTAATTCCCTTACATATTCCTCCGCTGCGGGAAAGGAAAGAAGATATCCCCCTCCTTGCTCAGCATCTAATTGGGAAAGTTTCTGCGAAATTAAATAAATCTGAGCCGCGACTAGTGCGGGATAGTGTGACGTTTTTGATGAACCAAAGCTGGCCTGGTAATATCCGGCAACTTGAAAATACCTTAGAACGAATTGTGAATTTGATGGATTCTCCAGAAGTCATGCTCCAGGACTTAATGGCGTGGACGGATATGGGAGAAGAGAAAGAAAAGGAAGCTACGCTAGAGGGAAAAGAAGTTTTGCAGGTTGAAATCCCCAGCCTAGGCCATGGTCTTTCTTTAAAAGAAACGGTCGCCAATGTGGAAAAAGAAATTATCGTGAGAGTTTTGGCCCAGTATCCATCCTCTCGTTTAGCTGGGCAAGTGCTAGGGGTCTCCAATACAACGGTATTAAATAAAATGAAGAGTTATGGGCTAGCGAAATGCTAGCCCTATATTTATAGGGAGAAATCTTTTGAGATGAGATAGGTGATAAGAAAAGTTGATAAAATTATTTATCGATTGATAAGAAAAGTTATCGGTTTTTCTGGATGAAGAATGGAAAAATGAGAAAAGATATGAAATAGGTAGTTGGTATGGAATTTGCAATGAATTAAAGTATAGAATTAACAAGAACAGGAGGAATTTCATATGAAACGAACAGCGGAACCCTATCGCATTAAAATGGTGGAACCCATTCGACAGATTTCCCGGGAAGAAAGAGAAAGGGCTTTAGAAGAGGCCGGATATAATCCTT
>JAPUES010000202.1 GCA_027492445.1 Sporomusaceae bacterium
TTAAACGGGCAGTTGCATTAAAAATAGCTCGTATCTGCATTTCATAAATTTCAGGAAAAGTAATGCCAAGGCGGCATCCCCGATGTCCAAGCATGGGATTGGATTCATGTAAGGAACGAACTTTTTTCAGGAGAATTTCTTTCTCCCCCAGTAATGACGTATTGGTTTTAGCGATACTAAGTGTCGTAGTTTCAACCAGCAATTCTTCCAAGCTAGGTAGGAATTCATGAAGTGGTGGATCGAGTAGACGGATGCAAACAGGGTAACCTTCCATAGCTTTTAGAATTCCATAAAAATCTTTTTCCTGAATGGGCAGTAAATAATCGAGAGCGGCATGACGCTCTTCCTTGGTCTCAGCTAAAATCATACGCTGTACATAAGGGAGGCGGTCTTGCCCCATAAACATATGCTCAGTACGGGTAAGACCGATGCCTTTGGCACCGAACTCGCGGGCTTTTATAGCATCCTCTGGGGTATCGGCATTGGCTCTGATTACTAATCGCTTCACTTCATCGGCCCAAGTCAGGATTGTTAAATATTCAGCAGAGAGTTCTGGATCTAAGAGGGGGACTTTTCCTAAAATCACACGGCCGGTTGCCCCATCAATAGAGACTAAGTCCCCTTCCTTGACAACGGTTTGTCCAACAATAAAACATTTTTTGTTATAATCAATTTTTATCCCATCACAACCGCAAACACAAGGTTTTCCCATGCCCCGGGCGACGACAGCAGCATGGCTTGTCATACCGCCACGACTGGTTAAAATTCCTTGGGCGGCAATAATGCCATGAATATCATCCGGAGTGGTTTCGGTACGCACTAGGAGCACTTTTTTACCAGCTTTGTTCATTTCTTCGGCGTGGTTAGCCGTAAAAACGACGACGCCAGAAGCAGCTCCAGGAGATGCTGGTAGACCAATCGCTAGTACATCTAGTTTTGCTTTGCTATCAATCTGACGGTGTAACAACTGGTCAAGTTGGGCGGGTTCGATTAATAAGAGTGCGTCTTTCTTACTAATCAAGCCCTCTGTTGCTAAATCATGGGCTATTTTAAGGGAAGCCTGGGCAGTGCGTTTGCCATTACGAGTTTGCAAAATATAAAGTTTGCCTTTTTCAATGGTGAATTCTATATCTTGGACATTCTTATAGTGCCTTTCTAGTAAAGCAGCGGTTTGCGCAAATTGTTCATAGACTTTGGGCATTTCCATTGCCAGTTTGGCAATGGGCTGGGGAGTGCGGATACCAGCAACTACATCTTCACCTTGGGCGTTCGTTAAATATTCACCATACAGGACATTTTCTCCCGTGGATGGATTCCTTGTGAAAGCCACTCCTGTTCCGCAGTCATTACCCATATTGCCAAAGACCATGGACTGAATATTTACGGCGGTACCCAGGTCATGATCAATTTTATTTAAATTGCGATAGATAAAGGCGCGATCATTGTTCCAAGAACGAAAGACCGCTTCGATTGAGAGAAAGAGCTGCTCTATAGGATCTTCAGGGAATGGAGAACCCGTATGTTTTAACACCACATCCTTATAACTATCAATAACAGCTCGCAAGGTTGTTGCAGAGAGTTCCTGATCATAGGTCACTCCTTGGGCATGCTTATGCTCTGTTAGTAAATTTTCAAACTCATATTTAGGAATCTCTAGTACTACATCAGAAAACATTTGGATAAAGCGACGATAGGAATCATAAGCAAAAACTAAATTTTCTGTGTTTTTAGCAATGGCTTGTACCGTTATTTCGTTTAAACCTAAGTTTAAGATGGTATCCATCATACCAGGCATGGAAAATACGGCACCAGAACGCACAGAAACTAACAGGGGATTATTGCTATCACCTAGCTTTTTACCAACATCAGCTTCTAAGATAGCAAGATTTTTATTGATTTCTTGCACGATTTGGTCGGGCAGTTTTTTATTAGCTTTGTAATATTCTTTGCAAGCTGCTGTGGTGACTGTCATACCGGGTGGTACGGGAAGCCCAATATGAGTCATTTCTCCTAAATTGGCACCTTTACCTCCGAGCAGAGAACGCATCTCAGAACGACCTTGGCTAAAGAGATATACATATTGTTCCATCATTTATTAACTCCTTTGCTATAAATTTCCATGACCTTAGCAGCGGTTTCCTCGGTAGCTTTATTAGTGACATCAATAATTGGACAACCTATTTTGCGCATGATTCCTTGTCCATATTCAAGTTCCTCAATAATAAGTTCCATATTGGCATAGGAGGTAGATTGCTGTAAGCCCATTGACTTTAGACGTTCTCTACGTATTTCAAATAGCAGGGAGGGTTTGATCATGAGTCCGATGACTTTATGGGGTGGAACCTGAAACAGTTCTGGTGGCGGGGCAATCTCCTTGACTAAGGGGACATTGGCAGCTTTAATGCCTTTATGTGCTAGATACATACATAAGGGAGTTTTGGAAGATCTAGATACGCCAGTAATGACGATGTCAGCCTGTAATAAACCACGCGGCTCTTTGCCGTCATCAAATTTTACGGCAAACTCGATAGCCTCAATTTTTGCAAAATAGGCTTTATCTATTTTGCGAATCAGACCGGGCTCGTTACGAGGCGACAAATGAGAAACTGCGGACAAGGCATTAACGACAGGACCCATAATATCCACATGGACGACCCCTAAGGCCTTGGCGTTACTTTCTAAAACAATCTTTAAATCAGGACGTACTAAGGTGTACATTACGGCACCATTGTTTTCCGATGCTTCTTTGATGGCAAGTTCAATTTGCTCTGCAGATTTCAAATAAGGCTTACGGTGAATTTTCATGTTTACGCCGTCAAACTGACTAATCGCTGCCTTTACAACGATTTCTCCCGTTTCGCCAATGGAATCAGACAGAATATAAATGACTGGTAGTTGGCTATCGTGTAAAGTATCCAAAATAGTCCTCCTTTGTTGCATTTTTCTGAAAATTTAACCGAAACTAAGGTGAAAAATGTATTATTTTAGTATATTATACCACATTCAATTTATAATGACTGCTATTTTCATAACTATAAAAGGAAATTTCAAAAAAAATCCATAAACCACTTTCCTAAAAAAGGGAATTGGGAAAAAGTGTCAAATACATAATAAAAGAGTTGAATGGTAAATGGTGTAAAATGAAATGATGTATTTGCAAAAGGTAGTAATTTTTATAATTGTCGTTGCATAGGATGGAAAATGGGTTGTTTAAAGATGTGTATTTCAGTTTAGAAGAAAATGGGGGATTGGTATTATGAGTAAAAAAGAGTGTGTTGCAATGATTTTAGCTGGTGGCCAGGGAAGTCGATTGGGTAGCCTAACAAAGAAAATAGCAAAACCAGCAGTACCCTTTGGCGGTAAATATCGTATTATTGATTTCCCTCTAAGTAATTGCCATAATTCAGGAATTGATACAGTGGGGGTGCTCACTCAATATCAACCCTTGGCATTGCATAGTTACATTGGAATTGGAAGTTCATGGGACCTAGATCGTAGGGATGGTGGGGTGTTTTTGCTACCGCCCTATGCTCGTGAAAAAGGTGCGGAATGGTATAAGGGAACAGCAGATGCGATTTATCAAAACATTAATTTTATTGACATGATGAATCCTAGTTATGTTTTAGTATTATCCGGCGATCATATTTATAATATGGATTATTCGTTAATGCTTGAACATCATAAGTCGAAAAAGGCTGAGGTCACCATTTCTGTTATTGAGGTACCTTGGCATGAAGCCTCACGATTTGGAATTATGAGCGTAGGGGAATCGGGTAGAGTTACTGAATTCGCAGAAAAACCAAAAGAACCAAAAAGTAACTTAGCATCCATGGGGATTTATATTTTTAATTGGCGATTGCTGAGAAAAACATTGGAAGAAGATAGTAAAAACCTTCGTTCAAGTCATGATTTTGGGAAAGATGTTATTCCTAAGTTGCTAGCGGCAGATCATCGCTTATCCGCTTATTATTTTAAAGGATACTGGAAAGATGTAGGGACAGTGGAAAGCTTCTGGGAGGCTAATATGGATTTGCTAAAAGACGAACCCGAACTAGATTTATATAACCCCAATTGGAGGGTGTATTCAGTGAACGCTACTAGGCCGCCTCACTTTGTAGGTTCGACAGGAAAAGTAACTCGGTCCCTTATTAGTGAAGGTTGTTCGATTTTGGGCGAGGTTGATAATTCGGTTATTTTCCCAGGGGTACATATCGCCGAGGGAGTGCAAATAAAAGATTCTATTCTGATGCCCTATGTAAATATTGGTGCTCATGCTCAGATTTATCGATCTATCATTGGGCGTAAGACTGTAGTGGAAATGGGAGGACTTATTGGCAATGCGATGAGTAAGAGTATAACGGTTGTGGAAGAAAATATAGTAATTCCAAGTGATGTTGATGTAATAGCGGGCAATATCATGGGAATACAGAAGCAGGTGGGATAAATATGCAAAATGTAATGGGAATTATTAACCTTAATGATGGGCAAGAATATTTAACGGAGCTGACAAAAGGCAGACCTCTTGCTGCCGTGCCTTTTGGAGGACGGTATCGCATGATTGATTTTATCTTATCGAATATGGTTAATTCGGGGATTCAAAACGTTGGTATCTTAGTACAGGATAAATATCGGGCTTTAATGGATCATCTAAGATCGGGTAAGGAATGGGATCTAGCTAGAAAAAGGGACGGGTTATTTATTCTGCCTCCAGGCCGTACCCAAGCTTTACCTGGTACCTATCGAGGGAATATTGAAAATTTTTATAACAATTTAGACTATATTGAAAGCAGTCGACAAGAATATGTACTGATTGCCGGTAGCCATATTGTCTGTAATCTCAATTATCGTAAAATCTTTAAGTTTCACCAGGAAAAAGGTGCTGATATTACGGTAATGTATAAAGATAATAATAGGGATGAAGATGTTGCCCATTGTGGAATTGTGGATTGCTATAGTGACGGACGCCTAAGTGATTTGGCAATTAATCCATCTCAGTCCGTATCCCGTAAGGTGTCAATGGAGATGTACCTTATTGAAAAAAAATTACTAGTCAGCTTAATTAAGGATTGTCAGGCACGGGGCGGATTAGATTTTGTTAAAGATATTTTAATTAAGAATATAAATAGCTTAAAGATATATGGCTTTCCCTATAAGGGATACGCTGCGAGAGTGGATAACGTAAAAAATTATTATAAACATAATATGGAGCTTTTAAAACCTGAGAAGTGGGAAGAATTATTTTTTAAATCGGGGCTGGTCTATACGAAAGTCAAAGATGAGGCTCCAGTAAAATATAAGGAGGAGGCAAAGGTCGCCAATGCTATGATTGGCAATGGCTGCATGATTGAGGGGCGTGTAGAGAATAGCATCTTATTTCGCGGTGTACGAGTGCGCAAAGGCGCTTATGTGAAAGATAGTATTATTATGCAACGATGTGATATTGCAGAAAATGCCGTCATTGAAAATGTTATTTGTGATAAAAATGTGAATATTACTAATGGCAAATGGTTAAAAGGTGAAAAAAACTACCCTCTTGTCATTGAAAAAGGAACTACCATTTAAAATATTATTGAAAGGTGGCATCAGTAAATGATTTCAAGTAAAGGTAGCTAAAGCAGGGTAGACGCCTAAGTTTGACGTAAGGAAAGTCTACTTTATGTCAGGGGGTTTTATTGTTGATCGATAAGGAGAGTTTTAAAGAAGCTTATCTTCATAAATTACAATCCATGTATGGAAAAAATCTTGCTGAGGCTAGTATAAACGATAGATATGTAGCCTTAGGTAGTTTGATTCGAGATTGTATCCATTCTAATTGGACAAAAACCAATCGACAATATAATGACAAAGGCGAAAAACAGCTATACTATTTTTCCATTGAATTTCTCTTAGGAAAGCTATTAGAAATGAATTTACTGAATACAGGTCTGGCGGGAGTGTGTACGGAGGCTCTAACGGAGCTGGGTATTGAAATAGATGAAATTATACAAGAAGAACCAGATGCTGGGCTTGGGAATGGGGGGCTGGGACGGCTCGCAGCCTGTTTTCTTGATTCGATGGCTGCTCTTAGTTTACCTGGACATGGTTGTGGAATTCGTTATAAATATGGATTATTTGAACAAAAAGTTGTTCACAATAATCAAGTTGAGGTGCCAGATAATTGGCTAAAGGATGGATACATATGGGAATATCGTAGAAGTGATAAAGCCGTCGAGGTGCGATTCGGCGGTATGGTAACAAGAGTCGAGGGACCAGATGGCAAGGTGAAATTTGATCATGAACGATATGAAACCGTATTGGCAGTACCTTACGATATCCCTATTGTTGGTTACCAAAATAATACAGTGAATACGTTGCGCTTGTGGAGTGCAGAACTAGAAGAAAGTGATTTTAACTTTGCTTCGTTTAATCGCAGTGATTATCTAAAAGCGGTAGAGTATAAACATTCTGTGGAACGAATATCTAAAATTCTCTATCCTGATGATAGCTTTCTCGAAGGACGGCTATTAAGGCTAAAACAAGAATATTTTTTTGTATCCGCAGGACTGCAAAGTATACTACGACGATTTAAACGTAAAAACTATAAAATTAAAGAATTGCCGGAAAAGATTGCTGTTCATATTAATGATACGCATCCCGCCTTAGCGGTTCCTGAATTAATGCGCTTATTAATGGATGGAGAAGGATTAAACTGGGATGAGGCCTGGCAGATTACGACTAGAACAATTTCCTATACGAATCATACAATTATGCCAGAGGCTCTTGAAACATGGCCTGTGGAAATGATCAAAACCCTTTTGCCTCGTATCTATATGATTATCCAAGAAATAAACGAACAATTTTGTCGGGAATTATGGGATAAATACCCTGGGGAGTGGCAATACATTGGCGGAATGGCCGTTATTGCCGATGGATTGGTACATATGGCTCGTCTAGCAGTAGTAGGATCTTATAGTGTGAATGGAGTGGCCCAGCTACATACGGATATTTTGCAAAAACATATTATGCATGATTTTCATAAGTATTATCCCTATAAGTTTAATAATAAAACAAATGGCATCACTCATCGGCGTTGGCTGTTAAAAGCCAATCCACGATTGGCAGCTCTCGTTAGTAACTCTATCGGTGATAATTGGGTTAAGTATCCCATAGAGCTTCTTGGCTTATGCCGGTTTGCGACTGACCCTGCTTTTAAAGGACAACTAGCTGAGATTAAACTGCAAAATAAACTGCGATTAGCAAAATACATACAAGAAAAACATGGAATTATGGTAAATGTACATTCCATTTTTGATGTGCAGATTAAACGTATCCATGCTTATAAACGTCAAATTCTCAATGCACTGCATATTATGCATTTGTATAATCAGCTAAAAGAAAATCCTAATTTTGATATGATACCTAGGACCTTTATCTTTGCGGGAAAAGCGGCTCCTAGTTATTATATTGCCAAACAAACGGTTAAATTAATTAATATTTTGGCAGAAGTTATTAATAATGATAAAGAAATTAAGGATAAACTAAAAGTAGTTTTTTTGGAAAATTACAGTGTATCCCTGGGTGAAATGATTTTTCCTGCAGCAGATGTAAGTGAACAAATTTCTACAGCAAGTAAAGAGGCTTCTGGTACCGGCAATATGAAGTTTATGATGAATGGCGCCATTACGATTGGAACGCTAGATGGTGCTAATGTTGAGATAAAAGAGGCTGTGGGGGAAGATGATATTGTAATTTTTGGACTTACTGCGCAGCAGGCACTAAATTACTATAGTTATGGTGGTTATAATGCCTGGGATGTTTACAATGGGGATAAACGGATAAAGAAGGTCATGGAGCAACTAGTTAACGGATTTTTGCCAAATGAAAAGGAGGAGTTTAGGCCGCTATATAATTATTTGCTGCAAAATAATGATGAGTTTTTTGTTCTTAAAGATTTTGCAGTATATTGCCAAGCTCAATTATTAATTGAGGAAAAATTTCGAGATCGTCAGCAATGGTTAGCTATGTGTGTGAGGAATATTGCCCATTCTGGAAATTTTTCCAGCGATCGAACGATAACAGAATATGCAGTGGGGATATGGAAAATTAAGCCATCCATTGTGATGCAGTAAGTCATTCGGGATATACTAAATAGTATATCCCAGTTTTTTTTATATATGTTTGTTTTTTTATAACAAGGTGTTGATCTAAGGTTAAGAAAAAAATAA
>JAPUES010000203.1 GCA_027492445.1 Sporomusaceae bacterium
CCTGCGACCTCTTGATTCGTAGTCAAGCGCTCTATCCAGCTGGGCTACGGAGTCACATTCGTCAGTAAATACATTGATTTATCGACAAAAAATATCTTACCATAATTGCATCTCCAAGTCAAGAATAATTTCTACTATTGTCTACCCTTTTTAGCAGGATAATCTTAATTTCTAATTTTATTTTGTCGACAATTCACACACAATGTATGTGGATAAAATTATCCACATGGAATTATCCACAGTTTTTTCTTCATTTCGCCTCTAAAAATCCTTTATCCTTGCGAAATATTATCCTTTTTTAAGAAGTTATCCACAATTATCCCCACATTGTTAATAATTTTGTTGATAAGTTTGTGAATTGTGTATAAAAGTAGGGCAGACTTGATTGTTATCAACTTTGCCCTACGAATCCTTATTTTTATAGCCAGCCCATTAAATTTTCAAGCTCATTAGTTCTATTTTTTGCTTCTTGACATAATTCCTCTTGGCTATTGATAGCGACCCCTCTCCTAGGGACACGCCGATATTGTCCATCTTGCCTCATTGCATAAGCTTTACAATTATCCTTAAGCATAATCTCTAGAATTCCTTTGACGCGCAAGAGAATTTCTTGATCTTCAATCGGAAACAACAATTCCACCCGTTCACTTAGATTCCGTTTCATCCAATCAGCACTGGATAAATACATTTTGGGAATACCGCCATTACCAAAATATATAATACGGTGATGTTCTAAGAATCGTCCTACAATACTCCGTACAGTAATATTATGGCTAACCCCGGCAATTCCTGGTCGCAAGGAACAAATCCCACGTACAATCAGTTCAATCTTAACACCTTTGGTAGAGGCTTCATATAATTTAAGAATAATCTCCTTATCTAATAAGGAATTCATTTTCGCAATAATATGTCCGCCTTTGCCACTTTCCGCAAATGCAATCTCTTGATCAATCCGTTCCTTTAAACCTTTCCGTAAGTTAATGGGAGCAACCACCAATTTCCCCCATGAAGGTGGCTGTGAATAACCTAGTAGCATATTAAAAAAATTCGAAGCATCAGCTCCAATCTGTTCATTTGCGGTAAATAAACTCATATCCGAATACATGCGAGCTGTTGTATCATTGTAGTTTCCTGTGCCCATATGAATATAACGCCTTATATAGTCACCTTCCCGGCGAATAATCAATGCCATTTTCCCATGCACTTTTAAGCCCACTAAACCATAAATAACATGACAACCAGCATCTTCTAAGCGCCGAGCCCATAATATATTATTTTCCTCATCAAAGCGAGCTCTAACTTCTACAACAACCGTTACCTGTTTACCATTCTCCGCGGCCTTCGCCAAGGCCTTTACAATCGAAGAGTTGCCACTTACTCGATACAAGGTTTGTTTAATAGCAAGTACATGCGGATCAATGGAGGCTTGGCGAATAAACTCGACTACAGGCAAAAAAGATTCATATGGATGATGAAGCAAAATATCCTTCTCACGAATAAGATCAACTAAATGTTCTGTTGCCTTTAGTTCAATGGGAATCTGTGGCGTAAAGGGTTCATAACGCAAATGATCATATCCTGGCCAATCGGCAACTTTCATTAAGCAAGAAACATCAATTCGTCCTGAAATTTCATAAACATCCTGGGTCGCAATTTTAAAGACAGTTAGTAAAAATTCTTTCAAAAAAGTTTTATTGGTCTTATTAAGTTCTAGCCTTACAGCCTCTCCTCGCTTGCGTTGCTGCAAGGATTTTTCCACTTCGACTAGCAAATCTTCTGCACCTTCCCCATCAATCAGTAAATCCGCATTGCGAGTAATGCGAAAAGGTATTACTTCTTTAATGAGATAACCACAAAATAAGTAGGTACAATAACTCGTAATAATATCTTCTAAAAAAATAAAGTGGTTACCCATTCCCTGGTCTGGTACTTCGATAATCCGCGGCAATACACTAGGTACGGGAATAATCGCAATCTGACTTTCTTCTGTTTTCCGACTTAGGAGCACTGCTAAATTTAAGCTTTTGTTGGCTAACAAGGGAAAAGGGTGACTAGAGTTAATAGCTAAAGGCGTTAAAATAGGATAAATGGTATTATAAAAATAGTCATCTAGCCATTGACGACTAGACAAAGATAAACTTTCTATAGGAGGAAAAAAGATTTGTTCCTCCTCCATACAATTAATAATCTTTTTAAAAATTCGATATTGCTTGCTTACCAATTTTCGCACACTACTATCGATTTGTTCCAATTGTTGAGCAGCATTAAGGCCTGTATCATCCTTTTTCCTCGTACCACTTTCTACTTGCTGTTTCAAACCAGCAACACGAATCATGAAAAACTCATCTAAATTGGTACTTGTAATCACAATAAACTTTAGTCGTTCTAGTAAGGGCTTACTAAGATCATCGGCTTCATTTAAAACTCTCTCATTAAACTTCAGCCAACTTAATTCCCGGTTTAAGAAATGCTCTTCCTTATCAAACATATTGCCACCCTACTTATGCTAAAATTCCATTAATGATGTATTTGTTCGTCATAAATTCCGATATTTCCTGCCATAGTAGTATTAAACGCCTTACAGCAATGTTAAATTATTGTAAATTAACCGATTTTTTTCTCCCTTACTGCAATTAAAAAATTTTTATTTAAAAGTCCTCCCCTTATCGAAAGGATTTTTGCTAGATAGTGCTAATACTAGCAATATAAATACTTGTACTAGTGGATAAAGGAGAGCTGAACGCATGAGCAAACGAATCGCCATTATTGACTTGGGATCAAACTCCGCCCGTCTTATTATTGTAGAAATATATCCAAATAGAGCCTATAATCTTATCTATCATCAAAAGGAAACGGTCCGCATTAGCCAGGGTGCTGATAAAAATCGACAGTTGCAACCAGAAGCGATGGTTCGTGCTATGACTCTCTTACAAAGTTTTGCCCATGTTTGCCGCTTGCATCAAGCGGATACAATTTTAGCCGTAGGAACAGCAGCCTTGCGCAACGCCACCAATGGCGATGAATTTGTAAAATTAGTACAGCAAGAAACAGGCATTGTTATTAAAATCATTAGCGGTGAGACAGAAGCTAAACTTGGCTACATCGGAGCAATCAATACTCTTGACGTTACAGATGCTGTGTTGTTTGACCTAGGTGGTGGCAGCACAGAGCTTACACTGATAAAAGACCGTAAAGCCGAAAAGTTTATTAGCCTTCCCTTTGGCGCTGTTACCCTCACAGAACGTTTTAACTTACATAATAAAGCGAGTGAATCACAATTAGCCAGCCTTGATAAATTCATTGTGGAGCAATTAGCAACTGTGCCTTGGATTAAGAACTTAAACGTTCCCCTCATCGGCATTGGCGGAACGGCTAGAGGCATCGGTAAAATGGAACAAAAGCGCAACAATTATCCCCTACTAAAACTACATAATTATCGCACTAGTTCTATTGCTTTCTACTTACTCTGGCAGGATATTAAGGCTATGTCCTGTGACCAACGGCGAAAAATTCCTGGTCTTAGTAATGATCGTGCCGACATTATTTTATCCGGTCTTTCTATTGTTAAAAACTTATTTGAACAAATTCAAAGTACCCAGCTTATTATTAGTAGCTGCGGCGTACGGGAAGGATTATTCCTTCAGTATTATTTATCCCAAGAAGGACAGACGGAAACTACTACTGATCCTCTGCTACGAAGCACACATAACACTTTATTGTCTTACCATGCTAACATTAGCCATGCTTATCATGTTGCGAAACTTGCTACAAATTTATTTGATGATTGCCAAGCTGCCTTAGGTTTACAATCTAGCGATAAGAGGCTCTTGTACGTTGCCGCAGTACTTCATGATATTGGCATTAGTATCAACTATTATGACCATGCTCGCCACAGTGTCTATTTAATAGAAAATGCTCGCCTGTTTGGTCTTTCCCACCGTGAGCAAATTATGTTATCCCTCATCGCTGGATGGCATCATAGTTCTTCTGCGAAACATACCAACAATAAGCTTTATAATGAATTTTTAGATGAAAGCAATTGGCAAACAGCTCGCAAACTTGGCCTCTTATTGGCGCTAGCGGAAAGTCTTGACACCACCCAAATGACCCTTGTGGAGAAAACAAGCACTACCTTTACCAATAAGCAAGCTCGCCTTACTTTGACTACCAAACAAGCTATTCCTTTAGAATTGCAATCCATACAAAAACACAGTAAATGGTTTAAGAAAGAAACGGGTTTAGAATTAATCATTAATGAATAACTATAAACCTGAACCACTTTGGCATCAGTATTCTTATTATCTAAAATGGAGGAATACTTAGCCTGAGTGGTTTCTTTATTTTCCACCCTTTTATCGCTATTATCATTGACATTAATTTTAATAATTGGTAAACTAACTATCGTTAGGTAGTTTACTCGTTAAAAATTGGAGATGTTATATTGACTGCAAAAAGAATTCAGGAAACGGCACTAAAGTACTTCGCCGAAAAGGGTTATGAAGCTACTACCTTAGGAGATATTGCTGGAGCAATTGGTATCAAAAAACCTTCTATTTACGCCCATTATGCTAGTAAGATGGACTTGTTTCTAGCAATTGTAGAGAAAAACAGCATGGACTATTCCCAATGCTGGCGGCAAGCTCTCGATGCTACCGCCCATTTGCCTGCCGATGAGCATCTTTACAAATTATTTTGTTTAATAAGTCAGTATTATATTACTAACAAAGTAATAATGGCTTTTTGGGTTAGGCTGTGGATGTTTCCACCTGCTGACTGTCCTATTGATATCTCGGCATCTTTAAAAACACTTAATCATCAATTCATTATGGAAATATCCGCTATTTTTGCAGAAGGTAGTAACCGAAAAATTTTACGCCAGGCGGAACCAACTGAATTGGCACATGCTTATTTTTGCCTGCTTGATGGTTATTTGATGCGCAGCATTTGCTATCCTGATTTTGATTACCAAAAAGCACTACCGGAAATTTGGCAGTGCTTTGAAGCTGGTATCAAGATCTAATTTTTGTATCTTTAATAAAATTTTAGGAGGAATCATTCATGTTAAGAAATTGGCGCAATTCCAAAATGACAACCTTTATTTTTTTAAATCTGATGCTATTTTTATTCACTAGCACTCTTAGTGGTTGCAGCAAGAATACTGCTAACCAAGAAGTATGGGGTCGGGCAGAAGCCAAAGAGGTGGATATTAATTCTAAGATTCCTGGGCGAGTTACGAATCTCTTAGTGAAGGAAGGAGATCTAGTCGAAAAGGGTCAATTGCTTGCACGCATTGATAACCGGGACATTCAGGCCAAAGCCAACCAAGCCAAAGCCGGCGTGCAGGCCTTAGAATCGCAGCTTGCCCAGAGTTCTACGGTAACAGCCTTGCAAGACCAAACTCTGCAAGCTTCCCTAACATCTGCTAACGCTCAGCTTGATAATGCGAGGGCCAATTTAGTCCTAACGGAACGAGATGTAAATCGTTTTAATGAGCTTGCTGCTTCTGGAGCAGTTTCCCAGCAAACAGTAGATAGTTACCGCGCCAAATATCAAAGTGCTCAGGCCGCTTATTCCGGGGCGCAGGCTGGAGTGGCTGCGGCCCAAGCTACCTTGCTACAAAGTAAAGCCAATCGGGAAAACGAAGCTACTATGCAAAGCAAAGTCTCTCAGGCCAAGGCCGCAGTAGAGGAAGTAGAAATATACTTAGATGAGACAGAAATTCGTGCACCTTTTTCAGGAATCGTGACTACGAAATACGTAGAGCAAGGGGCGATGATTTCTACAGGAACCCCTATCGTTGCCATTCAAGATCCTCTTGATAATTGGATTAATATTAAAGTGAAAGAAACAGAACTAGGTAATTATGAGCTCCATCAAGCCCTTACTCTTGAAGGTCGAGATGAAAAATTAAAACTCTCAGGCAAGATTATTGACATTAGTAAAAAACCAGAGTTTGCCACCTATCGAGCGACTAGTGAACGAGGTGATAATGACATTATCACTTTTAATGTAAAAATTCAGGTCAATTCCGATAAAATACGTCCTGGCATGAGATTTAAACTAATCGATGGCGGCAAGTAAAATGGGACTAAAAGACATTATAAAATATGAATGTATTTATATATTTCGTCAAAACCCTAAGCTGGCCCTTATCCTATTAGGCCTGCCAATCCTATATTCTTTACTCTTTGGCTTAGTTTATAATGGAAATATCGTCAAGAACATGCCCACCCTTATCTATGATCAGGATCAAAGTACGGCTAGCTTTGCTTTGATACGATCTTTTGCTGATTCTGAACGCTATAATATTGTCGCCCAAGTGACTAGCCAAGAGGCAATGGAGGAAAATCTGCAGCGTGGCGACGCTGTTCTCGCTGTCGTTATCCCTCCAAACTTTGCCCATGATATAAAACTAGGAAAATCATCTCAAGTTTTGATTACCATTAATAGTGCCAATATAATGTTCTCCAACGCTATCCTGGGAAGTGTACAAGAGATTGTGCAGACCTTTTCCGTTGGTGCAGGGCAAAAGTCTCTCGAAGGTCTCAGCCAACTACCAAGCCAAGCCTTATCTGGCGTCGCCCCTATACGTCTTGGGGTACGGGTTCTTCACAATCCAACCTTTTCCTATAGCAACTTTATGTTGGCCGGCCTCGCTGCCAACGGTTTACAAATTGCAATTATGATCTCTATCTGCGGTATCTTAGCAAGAGAATTTTCCAATCTCTCCCCTTGGAAAAGCACATCCCCTCTAACTTTAATAATCGGGAAACTACTACCCTATTGGTTATGTGCTATGGTTAGTTTTATAACTGCTCTATGTATTACTATTACTCTTTTCCAGGTACCCTTTCGAGGTGATATCGGTAGTTTACTTCTTATTGGCTGCGCCTTTACCTTTGCCATCACTACGGTTGGTTTATTTTATTCAGTCATTGCTCCTAATGTCGTATATGCAGTCCAACTACCAATGTTGTACATTATGCCCTCCTATTTATTCAGCGGTTACAGTTGGCCAACCCTTGCCATGAATGACTTTAGCCGTGGATTTTCTGCCATCCTACCTATCACCTATGCCGCTGATTCCATTCGAGATATCCTGCTAGCAGGTTATTCCCCTTCATTACTTACTAACATCCTGATACTACTTACCTTCAGTACTATATTTTTATCCCTTTCTATTCTTATTTTTTCACTGCGTCGCAAAAAGATATTAAAATCCCTAGATCTGGAGGCAAGCCTATGAACTGGTGGTATGTATTTAAACGAGAAGTAAAGCAACTGTTTATTAAGGATCCTAAACGAGCTATGTATTTATTCGGTGCTTGCGCTATATATATCTTACTTTTCGGTTTACTCTACGGTCCCCATGTAATGTCAAAAGTACCGATTGCCATCTACGACGAGGATAATACTAGCTTGAGCCGCTCTCTCATACAAGCCTTTGATGATTCCGAGCGCTTCCAAATCATTGCCTACGTAACTTCTCGTGAAGAATTGAACAACATTCTCCATGAGAAACAGGCACAAGCCGCTATCACCATTCCTCTTGATTTTTCTCGCAATATCAAAACAGGTCATTCGGTACCAGTATTGGTTGACATTAATGCTACAAATTTAATCATCGCCAATTCTGCTCTTTCCTCTGCTCAAGAAATTATACAATCTATTTCTACTGGGGTAGCTACAACCAAGCTAGAATCTAGTGGGCAGCTACCTGAGCAAGCCCTTCATAAGGTAGCACCTGTAACCTTAGGCGTACGAATATTATATAATTCTACCTTAAGTTATCTTGATTTTTTTGTCCTAGGTCTAGCAATGGCGGCCCTACAGCAAGGTATTTTACTCTCCGTTGGTGCAAGTATGATTAGTGAATATCAAAACCTACAGGAACTACAAGAGGTTTCCACCTGGCAAGTTATTGCCGGGAAATTATTACCTTATTGGTTGTTTGGAACTTTATCCTTCTTGATGGCCTTAGCCTTATCCACACTAGCTTTTCAGATTCCTTTCAAAGGAACTTTTATTAGTTTATTGGTCCTTGGCACTGTATTTTCTTTTACCGCGACAGCACTTGCTAGCCTTATGGCAGCCATTTGCCGCGACGAAGTAAGCTTTACTCAACTTAGTTTAGCTTATACCGTACCTGCCTTTATCTTTTCAGGTTACACCTGGCCAAAGCACTCCATGGATACCCTTAGTAC
>JAPUES010000204.1:0-5984 GCA_027492445.1 Sporomusaceae bacterium
AAAAAATTGCTGCAACTCTCGCTAGTACAGGTACACCTGCCTTTTTTCTTCATCCAGCAGAAGGTATTCATGGTGATTTAGGAATGGTAACGGGGGAAGATGTGGTATTGGCCTTATCCAATAGTGGGGAGACAGGGGAAATTGTTCGTATTCTTCCAGCTATTAAACGGATTGGTGCCTCTATTATTGCCATGTGTGGGTGCAAGGAATCAACCATGGTGAAGAACTCTGATGCTTTTTTAGATGTAGCGATAGAACGGGAGGCTTGTCCCTTGGGGCTGGCTCCTACTGCTAGTACCACCGTTGCTATGGCTATGGGAGATGCTTTGGCAGTTGCCTTATTGTCGGAACGAAAGTTTACCCCGGAAGACTTTGCTCTCTTTCATCCTGGTGGATCCTTGGGGCGCAAACTTTTGCTAACGGTAGAAAATATGATGCATGCCGGCAAGGAAAATCCTGTGGTTACCATTGAGAAAACGGTAAAGGAAGCCTTATTTGTTATCACTGCCAAAGGTCTTGGTGTGACCAATGTGGTAGATGAGGAAGGCTATTTGCTAGGGATTATTACCGATGGTGATATTCGTCGTGGACTAGAAAAAGGACATGATTTCTTAGATAAGTCCGTAGAAAGCTTAATGACCAAAACACCTCGGACCATTACTCCAGAAAAATTAGCGGCTCAGGCCCTAAATATAATGGAAAAAAATCATCCGCGTCCCATTACCGTACTGCCTGTAGTCGACCAAGAAAATCGATCAATTGGTATTATCCACCTTACTGACTTATTACGCCAAGGGGTGGTATAATGAAGAATGAACTGCGCAGTCAGAGCATAAAATTAATAGTCCTGGATGTTGATGGCGTATTAACGAATGGGCAGATTGTTTTTGGCCGTGATGGCGAGCTTATGAAAGCATTTCATGCCCAAGATGGACTGGGTATTACCTTAGCTCATAAAATGGGCATTCGAACGGCTATTATTACCGGGCGAGAAAGCCAAATGGTGGAGCTAAGAAGCCAAGAACTTAAGATTGGGGATGTATACCAAGGGGCGATGAGTAAGACGGAAGCTTTAGGTGCACTAATGGATAAGTATCAACTTACCTTAGAAGAAATCGCCTATATCGGCGACGACCTAAATGATCTGCCAGTCTTACTACGGGTGGGATTTGCCTGCGCCGTAGCCAATGCAGCGTTTGAAGTAAAGGAACATGCTCATTTCGTGACCCAGCAGACTGGGGGAAATGGTGCGGTACGAGAAGTAATAGAATTTATTTTAAAGGCCCAAGGAAACTGGGAAAAAATTATTGGGGAATATTTGCAAGGTGGATATATAGAGACGAAACAATGAGAGGAGGCCACTTATGTCTAACCTTTGGCAATATTATGCATTAAAAAGTATTAGCCGCTTGGTTTGTTTATTGCCATATAGCTGGGTGTTAGTGTTAGGCAATCAAGTGGGCCGACTATATTATTATATTGCTAGTCGACAACGAAACCGAGCTTTGCAGCAAATGCAAGAGTGCTTAGGGGTTTCTGTAGAGGTGGCCCAAGAAAAAATTACCAGCCTGTTTCGCAAGTTAGGTCAGACTTTTTTTGAAGTTCTTTATATTCCAGCTGTGACGCCAGAAAAGATGCAAGAATATGTTACCTTTGAGAATCGTCATTATCTTGATGATGCTTTAAAAGAGGGAAAGGGCGTAATATTACTCGCAGCTCATATTGGCAACTGGGAATGGCTAGGGGCATCCTTAGCCATGGCGGGTTTTCCGGTGGCCAGCGTCGTGAAGAGTCAGCCTAATGACCAGCATACTAGAATTATTAATGAGTATCGTCAAATGGCTGGCATTGAATTATTTACTCGTGGTACGACGGAATTGATTAGTGCTGCCCGGGCTCTGAAACAAGGGCGCATCATTGGACTACTTGCTGACCAAGATGCGGGTCCTAATGGTTTATTCATTGAATTTCTTGGAAAAATGTCGGCAACACCTCTTGGACCAACCGTATTTGCTAAAAAATTTAAAGTGCCAGTAATTCCTATTTTTATTGTGCGTAATTCTGACAAGGGGCATCGAGTGATGATGCATGAGCCTTTGTATTTTGACGACACAGGCAAAGAGGATGAGGATACCTATAACTTTACCGTAAAATTAACAGCCATTATTGAGTCTACCATTCGCCAGTATCCTGATGAATGGCTATGGTTTCAAAAACGATGGAATACCAGTATGCCAGAGGAAAGGGGCGGTGAACAGGTATGAAAAAAACTACATATGCCGCAATAGCCTGTGTTATGATAGTATTGGTAGGTTGTGCATATTATTTTTTGCGTGAGGAACCTTTATTGCCCCGCGTAGCAGTGCAAGCAGAGGTGGACCAAGGAACCTTGTCTTATAAAGGCAATTCCATTATAGAAGAAAAGAATGGAAAACGTCTCTGGGAAGTAGAGGCCGAGACCATTGATATTGATATGGCGACGAAAAACATTAGCATGAAAAATATGAAAGGCATATTTTATCAAGAAGCTGGTGGGCAAATTCAGATTCTAGCCCCGGTGGCGAGTATAGACAGTAAAACCAAAGAAATCCGAATGACGGGTAACATTCAGGCAACGTCTAAGGATGGAGCTAAATTTTCCGCTCAAGAAATTCGCTGGTTAGGCCAAGAAGAAAAATTTTATGGTGTAGGAAATGTGTCTCTCACTAAGGGGGATGCCATTCTGACGGGCGATAATATTGAAAGTGATGTAAATATGGGAACCGTAAAAGTATCAGGCCATGCTAAGATTGTAAAAGGAGGAATAGTAGAATGAAACAGACACTCGTTAGAACCGTCCTTGTCCTAGTGCTTTCCTGCAGTATGGTGGCGCAGCTACAGGCAGCTCAGAATAAGCCTGTAGAATTAGCAGCAGAGACCATTGAATATGATACCAACAGTGGCATCATGACGGCCCAAGGGAATGTGCGTATAGTCCAGGAAAATGCGGTCATGACTGGTGGCAGTGCTCAATATAATAGTAAAACTCAGGAAACACATATTACAGGTGGGGTACTAGTGGTAAAGGGCAGTGACACCTTATCCGCAGCCGAAGTACATTCCTATAACAATACCCATTTAGTAGCAACAGGAAATCCAATCTTAAGTACGGGGGATAGTACTTTAACCGGTCCTCAGATTGATTATTATTCTGATAAGCAGTATGCTCTTGTGGAAGGTTGGGCCAATTTAAAAACGGCGGATAGTGTTTTGACGGCCAATAAACTAGAAACTTTTTTTGCTGAAGATCGGGCTGTAGCCCATGGGAATGTCCATATAACTAGTGAAACGCGTAAGCTAGAGGCGACAGCGGATCATGCGGTCTATTATGGCAGTAAAGAACAGCAGGGAAAAACCGTTCTTACAGGGAATGCTCGGGCCGTGCAAGATGGCAATGTGCTAACGGGCAGCACCATGACGCTTTTTCTCGATAAAAAAGCCATTGATGTGAATGGACGCAGTAAGCTTGTCATCACCCCAGAGTCCTAATTACTGGCAGGATGTGAAAACACAAGGAGTTTTACAATGTATATTGAAACAGCAAAGCTCATAAAAACATATAAAGGCCGTAATGTAGTGGATGGCGTTAGTTTACGCGTGGATAAAGGGGAAGTCGTAGGTCTGCTTGGGCCTAATGGTGCTGGCAAGACCACGACCTTTTATATGATTGTGGGCCTCGAACGTCCTAATTCAGGTAGGATTGTCATTAATGATCAAGAGGTAACCAATATGCCGATGTACCAAAGGGCTGGTTTTGGTGTAGGCTATCTGCCCCAAGAAGCCTCCGTATTTCGCAAATTAAGTGTGGAAGATAACTTGCTAGCAATATTAGAAACAACGGCCTTAAATCCTGTAGAACGCCGAGAGAAGGCCGAAAAATTACTAGCAGAATTTAATATTACCCATGTCCGTAAACGAAAAGGTTCCCAGCTATCCGGGGGAGAACGGCGGCGTGTAGAAATTGCTCGTTCTCTAGCCACAGACCCCGCCTTTATATTACTCGATGAGCCTTTTGCGGGGGTTGATCCCATTGCTGTAGCGGATATTCAAGAAATTATTGGCTATCTAAAACAAAGGGGCATTGGGGTGCTGATTACGGATCATAATGTACGGGAAACCTTAAGCATTGTAGATCGGGCTTATATTTTGAATGAAGGTAAAATCCTCATCGAGGGAGATGCAGATACCATTGCTAGTAGCGACATTGCAAAAAAATTCTACTTAGGGGAGAATTTTAGTTTGTAAAAAATAGGAGAAGATCATGCGCATACTTGACAAATATATTATTAAAGAACTATTAGGTCCCTTTATCTTTGGCATTGCTTCTTTTTCTAGCGTATTTATTGGCACTGGGACAATGCTACGGATTGCTCAATACGTAACCCAATATGGCGCTGCGATGACCTCTGTCGTCAAGCTATTTATCTATAGCTTGCCGAGTATTATGGTATTGACCTTTCCTATGTCCATGCTACTTGCTTCTTTGCTATCCTTTGGCCGTTTGTCAGGTTCTAGCGAAATCACAGCCATGCGGTCAGGGGGTATTAGCTTTTATCGTTTAGCCGCACCTGTTTTTATTATAGCCTTCTTTGTCAGTATCTTTGCGGTCATGTTTGCAGAGTTCGTGGTGCCCCAGGCTAACGCTGCCTATAGCAATGTGGTACGTAATGAGATTGTAAGAAATACAGCGCCAAAATCCCAAGAACACATTGTTATTAAGGATGTAAAGGGTGGCGCCCTAGAGCGATTGACCTATGCCCGTAAATTTGAAGAAAGTACGAGTACCATGTATGCCATAGCTTCCCAAGAATTTGATAATGGTCGTTTAGTACGTATTGAGAATGCGGAAAAGGCCGTATGGCAAGATAACCGTTGGATTATGTATAAGGGTACTATTCTTGATTTGACGACGGAAGGTAAGATTGACCGTACCATGAACTTTGAACAGCAAGAAATGCCGATGGATAAGTCGCCTAGCTCTATTTCTACGGAACAAAAAAAACCGGATGAAATGACAATCAAGGAATTAAAACAACATATTAAAATTTTGCAAAGTGAATATGTAAATGCTGCTCTTTATGAAATGCAACTGCACCAAAGGATAACAACTCCTATGGCGAGTTTTATCTTTGCATTGATTGGCACTCCTCTTGGATTACAACCGAATCGTTCCAGTTCTTCCATCGGGCTTGGCATTAGTATTATTATTATCTTTATTTACTATATTATTATGACCATTACTACAGCCCTTGGGGAAGGTGGCGCTCTGCCAGCTTTTATCGCGGCTTGGCTACCCAATATTGCAGGTATTATTGCTGGCTACCTATTAATTAGGCGCGCCTCGCGGTAACTCATTCTAGCATTACGCAAAGGAGGTGTCAGTTCATTATGTTTGGTATTGCTCTCATTGCCGTTTTAGCCATTACGGGTGGCATTATTGCCTATATTGGAGATAAGCTGGGGACGAAAGTAGGGAAAAAGAAGCTCACTATATTTGGTCTGCGACCGAAACATACCTCTATTGTCGTGACCATTATCACAGGAATTCTCATTACCGTATCCACCATTGGTATCTTGACCCTCGCGTCAAGAGACGTACGTACGGCTTTATTTGGCATGGAGGCTTTAAAGACAGAGCTAGCAACTCTTTCTCAGGAAGTAAGTGCCAAGAATAATGAACTTGATACTAGCCGTAATGCTCTGGAAGAAAAAATTGCAGAATACAGCATCTTAAATTTAAAAGTACAAGAGACGGCCAGAAAACTAGAGGCTATTGGCAGTGAATTGGCAGCGGTGATGGCCCAACGTGACCAGACGGCAGCGGAACTAGAACAAACCCAGCTAGACTATAGAGCAGCTCGCGGCGATTTGACAGTGGCCGAGCAAGCTGTAAGTACTCTTCAAGCTACTAAACAGGAACTTGATCTTAGGGTTACGACCTTAAC
>JAPUES010000204.1:6084-8175 GCA_027492445.1 Sporomusaceae bacterium
AAGCTGGAAGTGTTGTGGATTTCCCAGTCTGATTTTGATAAGGTAGTAACAGCAATAACGGAAAATCCCCAAGAGGTGATTGTACGTATTTCAGCAGGGGGAAATACAGTGTATGGTGAACCTGTTGCGGGGCAGATTAGCATTTACCCCAATCGTTATATTTATGGACAAGGTCAAACCATCCATATGGCCATGATTGATGTGGGCGAGAATGGGGCCAATGCAGAACAAAGCGTTATGATTTTTTTACAGCAGGTAAATGCTCTTGCGGTAAAGCAAGGAATTTTACCAGATCCCATTCAAGGGACAGTAGGTTCGATTACTGGTACGGAATTCTATACAACCGTCAATAAGGCGAAACAGTACAAGGGAAAAGTCACCTTAACGGCGACGGCCAAACAAGATATCTATACAGCAGGACCACTAAAACTTGAATTGCATCTTCGAGAAACCCCATAAGAGACTCAATTGCATAATATACCAGGAAGGAATCTTGCTTTGCTAGCAGGATTCTTTCTTTTTTTGACGAAATATATAAACATAAACTTGTTATGTAAATCTAAAATATTTTTTTAAAACCATATGACTAAACAGTCAACGCTTAATAGAAAAGGTAATTGCCAATAATTACACTGCCTAAATAAGCAGGAATTAAGAAAGTTTTGAAGAATTATGTAAACAAGACCTGAAAGAGCTTCAGGGACATGGCAGTGCTTTTTCGAACAATAGGAAGGCCTTGCGAGGGAACATGGACACTCCTAAGGCTCCCCTTATGTAAGAGGATGCTCTTCATGTTGGTGGCAACACCTGCGAAAAAAATAAAAACCTTAAGGGGGATTTTCTCAATGAAAATGAATCAAAGACTTTTAAAAGTGGCTGTAACGACAGCTCTTACCGTGGCATTTGCTGTACCTGCATTTGCGAATCCTTTCACTGATGTACCTGCAAAACACTGGTCATATGATGCGGTAACAAAATTATCCCAAGCCGGTATTGTGGATGGCTATGGCGATGGCACTTTCAAAGGTGACAAAACCGTTACTCGTTATGAAATGGCGCAAATCGTAGCTAAAGCTATGACAAAATCCTTAAATGCAGACCAAAAAGCAACCATTGATCAATTGTCCAAAGAATTTGCGACAGAACTTAACACAATGGGTGTAAAAGTAGATGCTCTGCAAAGTCAAGTTGACGATATGGTAAAAATGTCTGGTGATGCTCGTGTACGTTATGCTAGTGAAGAAAATGCTACCGATAAAACGGATCTACGTGCTCGTTTAACCGTTGACGGTAAAGTAAGCGATAACATTAAATTTAATGCTCGTTTAAGTGGTAACTATGATTTTAGAGCAGCAACCCAAGATATCGCAGTGAAATTAGATACAGCAAATGTGACCTTTAATGCTCTTGGAACTACCAATACAGTAGGTCGCCAAGATGTAAAAATGGGTTCAGGTATCCTTTTTGATGACAAAATTACCGGTCTTGCTACTAAAATTGGCGATGTAAAAGTCTATGCTGGTAATAAACTAGACGGAAAAAATATGAGTGGTGCGGAATATTCCTTCAAGGCTCTTGGTGCCGATGTAACTGCTGATTATATCAAAAATGACGATAACAACTTATATGCTGCTAATGCTTCCTTTGGTGTAACAAAAGATGTAACGGCGAATGTTGATTATGTTAAAAATGATACCAACAGTGCCACAGCTGCTGCTTATGGCGTGAAATTCAACAACCTTGGCTTATCTGCCACTTACAGAGATGTAAAAGCTGGCGTGTATACTGGAAACTCTAGCTCAGACCTAATTGCCCTTCCAACCAATGTGGATTTCAAAGGTATGGAATACCAATACGACAAAGCCCTTGATAAAAATACAAGCTTAAATGTTAAATACCAAGCATTTGATAACATGAATGCACGTACTGCTGCCACTGTAAACGTAAAATTCTAATAATCCTTCTTTAGGCGCCCTGCGGGGCGCTTTTTCTTATGCGGAATCAGAAAGTATACACTTTCTTGATTCCAAGCAAGAGCAACTAAGGCTTGGCTGAGGCCAAGTTTTCTATGCAGGAATATGGACTTGGCAT
>JAPUES010000205.1 GCA_027492445.1 Sporomusaceae bacterium
TCAGACGCAGGCAGAAGCCTTAGTCGTTCTTACTTGGAATCAAGAAAGTGTTATACTTTCTGATTCCGTAAGAAAAGACTTGGTTTATGCCAAGTCTAACACGAGAAAGAACTTTTGTTTTACGGTTTACCGCTAATGGAAATATCCTCAACCTTGACGCCAGATATGCGACTGATTACTTCTGCGACCTGTATAACTTCTTCTCTGGAAAGGGAGGTGGCCTTAACAACTGCACTTACGGAATTATCACGAATAAATACCAAGGCATCAGCAAATCCTTTGGCCCTGATTAGGTTCTCCATTTCTGCTTCTTTTTGTTTTTCCATAATTATTTTTAATACGGTATCTTGAGCATGGGTTCTTATATCATCAGTCTTAGCATTTTTAATACTATCTCGCAGTAAATCACAGCGTTCACTACGAATCTTATCCCGTTCTAAGCGGTACTCTGTAAAAAAATCCGGACTATTGGCGGGTATAATCGGTTCTGCTGCAACGGATTTAGTAACTTGCATAGCCGTTGAACGATTTACTCGCGCTTGTAATAATGAACTAATATCTCCAAATTCCAATATAAGTACTACAATTCCTAGTAGGCTGAAAAATACGATTTTTTTCAGCTTTATTTTACGAACGATAAATATCCCCATCCCATACCCCTCACTTTCGTTGTGCTAATACGGTAATTTTATAGGTTGGAACCCCTAAACCTATTTCAATGGCTTTTGTAAGATTCGCCTTTACATTGGAATCATAAGCACCTTCCGCAATCACCAAGACGCCTTTAATTAAAGGCTTTACTTCTCGCACCACCACTGGGCGATCCATGCCATTTTCTTTATTAAGTAAAATCTGTTCATTTTCTTTCGTCTCCGTTGTTGTACGTAGCCCCCCTGAAGTATCTTTTTCTTGCACTACCTTACTTTCTCTAACAATATTCTTAGCATGTTCTTGTGTACTACTATTTTCTAAGGTAATACTAACCGTTACCGCCCCCGCCCCCTTCACCTTTGTCAATATTGACACCATTTTTTCTTCTAAGAGTTCCTCATAACTACTATGAGTTGGCACGCTACTTTTCACCACTTCCCCAGGAAGCTCGGGCTCAGCTTTGGTGGATAGGTTGTCTAACATTCCACCCGCTAGCAGTAAAATAATTCCTAACATCCCCAGCCAAATGAGTCTTGTATTAATAACACCATCTTTTAGCAATTGCTGAGGCCACATTTTTTTTACGCCTGCCATTATTGCCTCTAAACTATTCATATGACAATCCATCCCCTTTATGTCCGCACTATTTTTATCTCAATTATTTCTTTAGGGATTTGATATAGTTCTAGTAAGAGCCTTGTAATTTTATCTTCAAGTTCTCCTCCTCTGTCCCTTCTTGCCTCTGCTGGTTTCCCAATGGATACTTTTTCTACTTTCTCGCCTACATTCTTACTGCCCGGTGTGAGATATACCATAACTTTCTTAATTTTATTCACAGCATGGGCATCAGAGTCGGTGGTAATGACCACTTTAGCATCTGCCACACCATCTAAGGCCATAATCATAATGTTCATTTGTTTGGCTAATTCTTTTTTATATAGTTCCGAGGACAATTGTTCCCGTTCCTTTACAGCGTCTTTCCCATGATTCAATATAACCCTAGTCTGCTCCGCATTTCCACTCAAGGCCGGTACCTGAATGGGTGCTAGCTGGGTTTGTAGTACATTAATGATGGGATTTAGAATTGCCAGCATGATAAACAGTCCCATAATGACGCGCACAAAGCGTTGCATACTACTATTGGGTAATAATAGTTCTAAAAAGGAGGCAAACAATACCACGAAAACAATATCCATAATCCAACTTGTAAACAGCTTCAACAAGAAAAACACCTACCTTAGCATCATAGCTGCACCGCCAACGGCAATAATCATAGCAATCGCCAGAAAAAACATTAAGGCAACAATGACGACTGCACCGAACACTAATAATAGGTTATTACCCATGGCATCAAGACATTTCGCCATTTTTTCATCACCCATAGGTTGTACTAAAGCGCCAGAAATCTTGATAACCAAAATAAGTGATAGTAATTTGATTAAAGGAAATAAACAAAGCATAAAAACGACGATAACACCAAAAATACCTACGGCATTTTTGATTAACAAGGAAGCCCCCATGACTAGCTCTACGGAATCGGCAAGAACCTTACCTACAACAGGAATAAAAGTAGCTGTGGCAAACTTTGCCGTTCTTAGAGTTAGTCCATCCGCTACACTGCCGGCAGCTCCTTGCACTGTAATAATCCCAATAAAAACAACCATGGTAAAACCAAGGATCATCATACTTGTCTGCCGTAAAAGGCCAGTTAAATTACTTAAGGAATATTTATCAGATAAAAAGCTTAAGAATTGTAGCGCCCCTGTTAAGCATAATAAGGGCAACACTAGATCTTTAATAATAAGGCTAACGCTACTGATAACAAAAAGCATGAGAGGAGTAAAGAGAGCAGCGGAGGTGATGGCACCAACACCTGCTAGGAGGGATATTAGTAAGGGTAATAAGGCTTCCATGAACCCCACCATATACCCTACTGTCTGAGTTGCTAGTATTACCGCATTATAAAAGGCTTTTAGGGCGATTACAGACATAAATATAAAGCAAACACTATAGGCTAATAGAGAAATGCCTGATTTTTCAAAGGAGTTTTGTAAGTTTTGTAACATAGCACATAACACCGCTAAGAATAATAATTTACCTAATAAATGAGTATTCGCCACTAGTTCTTTACATAAACTGCTCGTCACCCTTGCCCAGATCCTTTGCCAATTAAATTCTAATCCTTTTGTGGCTATATCTTGGATGGTAGTACTGTTTAATAAGGGAATGTCCCCATTAAGCTCCTGATTTGCCCCCTTAATAAACTGATTGATAGTATCCGTTGATATGCGTTCTAATAATTGTTGCTCAACGTCAGTTGAATTGCTTGGATTGGCAAATAGATTGCCCGTACTTAACCAGAATAGGAATATAAGGATCAGCAATCTTTTCATTTGTATTCCACCTTATGGAATCAATCTTACAATGGTATCAAGAACTAAGGCGATAATGGGAATGGCCATCACCATCACCAGGACCTTACCGGCAAATTCAATTTTACCCGCTACCGCTCCTTCCCCAGCATCACGGCATACTTGTGCCCCAAATTCAGTAACATAGGCAATACCAATTATTTTCAAAATAGTATTGAGATACATAGCGCTAATGTTTGCCTTAGCTGCCATATCACGAAATAAATTTAAAACAACATTGATTTTACCGAGTACCATTAGAAAAATAATGGTTGCCAAGGCTAAACTGAGCTGTACTGCAATTTCTGGCCGTTGTTGTTTAATAATCAAAATGAGGAGGGTCACGATAAATCCTATCCCTATAATTTGAATGATCTCCATACTGTGCACTCCTTAGAATAACTTAAAAACATCCTGTACCGTATTAAATAGCTTCCCTAATAATTGGACAACCCATAATAATACTATGGTAAAGCCAGCTAATGTACATAGGTGCGCCATATCTTCCTTACCAGCTTGTTTTAGCGCCGTATGAAACACGGAGACTAGTATTCCAACTCCTGCAATCTTAAATAAAATATCAAGCCCCATTTTCCCCCTCCTAGTCGTAGCCTTCTTTCGTATTGCATACGCACTTTCAGACCAACAAAATTACAAGGGCTAAACCTCCACACAGACCAAGATAGCGATACATTTTTGTATTCATATCCCGAAATCGTACTGCTTCTATTTCTAGCTTTTCTAATTGCTCAATAATCATTGTTAAATAATTTACTTGTTCTTGCCTGTTCATAATGCCTAAATTCGCCCCTAACAGCTCTAATAATTCTAATTCTGGTTGGTTGAGAAGTAATTTCCCAGTAAGTTCATCGAGGGCGGTTTGAATGGCCTCCTGAGGAGACTGCTGGCTACGTTCTTCTAATATGTTAGCTGTATAATGGAAAAATTCTGCAACGGGTCCATGTATGCCCTGAGTACATTGCTTCATAGCTTCCTGCAAGGGCAAAGAGGCATAATGAATATAGGACTTTAAGGATGCTAAACAACAGCCGATTTGCCGAATATGCTGTGGTCGTCCATTGCAACGAGCTGCCATTTGAAAACCAATATAAGTACTTACCATTACGATTACCATTCCGCCTGCTAGTTTTAACCACATAGTGCTGCTCCTTTTTTATAGCAGTGGCCGAGACCACAAAACTTTATTGTCTTTAGCGCTAATTATCTTTTCCACAGTACCGACTTTAGGATAATCAGTAAGTATAATGTAACGCTCAAAATAATTCCCTTCGATTAATTCCTTCACATAGGGCCGTTCTTTTATCTCCTCTACACCCCTGCCATGAATGGTCGCAAGCACAGCCACACCAGCATGAAGAGCTTCACGTACAGCCGTTACATCTTCCTTTCGTCCTAGTTCGTCTGTTGCCACGAGAGCTGGCGACATAGAGCGAATGAGCATTAGCATACCACTAGCCTTCGGACATGCATCCAGCACATCCGTTCGCATTCCAAGATCCACCGTCGGGATACCATTTTTGCAAGCGGCAATTTCGGAACGCTCGTCTACTACCCCAACCTGCAGTCCTCTACATTCCTTATTGCCTATACTGATTTGGCGTATTACATCTCGTAACAACGTGGTTTTTCCGCAACAAGGTGGGGAAATTAATAAGGTATTTAGCACTCTTTTTTCCTTATCAAATAGATAGGGAATAATTGGATTAGCGCAGCCCTTTACTTCTCTAGCCATCCGAATATTAAGAGAGCTAATGTTTTTGAGGGCTTTTATCTCACCTCCATCAAGAATCCCTTGTCCCGCTAAACCAACCCGGTGCCCGCCATGTATTGTGATAAAACCCATCTTTAATTCTTGTTCAAAAGCATATAAGGAATTTTTACTAATCAGTTGCAGTATTTTATTAATATCCTCGCGCGTACATTGATAAGCTGCTTGCTCCTCTGTTACAATTCCCCCTAGGGGGCTTAGCATAATATCACTCTCTCCTAGCACCAATACGATGGGGCGATTGATTCGTAGTCGTATTTCCTTTATTGGGAAATCAGAAACAGCTGTAAGCATAGCAATAAAATGCGGCGGTACTACAGGGAAAATGAATTCCTCTAAAATGTTTTGTTGTTTCATATCGTCCCCATCTTTCTTATCCTTTCTTTACATAGATATGGTCTAAAAAAAATTTTATGCCAATTACACAAAAAAAATCCCGGATGTCCGGGATTTTAAAACCTGTGGTTTATAGGATTTTCTTAAATTCCAGGGTGAATACCATAGCTTAAATGGTTGTTAGTAGGTTCAACATCTATATCCATGTCCATATCCTCTAGTTCTAAGGAACTATCATATACAGTTTCGCCGCAATGAGGGCAGGAAACCTCAACATCATCCTCTTCTTCTAATAACTCGGATTCAAAGCTAACCGTTTCTCGGCAGGCTGGACATTGTACCTCAACAAAATCATCACCAGCAACATCTTCATATACTTCTTCTTCTAAATCACTTAAGTCTTCATCCATACTTTCTACAAAAGTTTCTAAATCTTCTTGTACCATCTGAATGTTATTGAACTCTTCTGCCATATCATCAAGCACATCGATAATATTAATGAGCAATTTCCCTTCTGCCGAATGTGAGTTTACGTTAAGTCCCTGGGTTAAACCTTGTAAATAAGCCACGCGTTCTTTAATATTTCCCATAGATATACAACCCCCTATTTAACTATTTTACTAGGCTAGGACTATTGTTCCCAATTAAGCAGCAGTTAATTCTGTTTTTTTCTTGCTGCTACTGTTTATTTTGGCTACATTGCATATCTTTATACAAAAAAATAAAAGCTACATCCTTACAATGTAAGAATGTAGCTTTTAGTGAATTATGCTCTTTCTAAATAATCGCCAGTACGAGTATCAATTCTCAAAATATCACCAGTATTGATGAATAATGGAACTTTTACCATACAGCCTGTTTCCATTTTGGCAAGTTTAGTACCGCCAGTAGCAGTATCACCACGAATGCCAGGATCTGTTTCAATAACTTCCAGTGCAACAGCAACCGGTAAGTCAACACCAATCACATTGCCTTGGAAAAAGTTTATCGTGATTTCCATATTTTCTTTAAGGTATTTTACAGCATCACCTAACTGGGCTACTGTAAGCTCACTTTGTTCATAGCTCTCATTATCCATGAAATTATATTGACCATCATTTTCATATAAAAATTGCATTTGACGGCTATCAATACGTGCTTTGGGGAATTTTTCATTTGGGTTAAAAGTACGTTCCACCACGGCGCCGCTACGGACATTCTTCATTTTTGTACGTACAAAAGCCGCACCTTTGCCTGGTTTTACATGTTGAAAGTCCACTATTTGCCAAACGTTATTATCAATCTCAATGGTTGCACCGTTACGAAAATCACTACATGAAATCATTCTCTAACCTCCACTATATTTCTATCAATTGCTTGCTACTAGCTGTTAAAATTTCACAACCATCAGCCTTAACCAAAACCGTATCTTCAATACGTACTCCGCCCCATTCAGGCAGATAAATTCCAGGTTCTACTGTTACCACCATATTTTCCATTACTATAGTATGAGTATTGGCTGGTGAAAGTCTTGGATTTTCATGGATATTAAGACCTAACCCATGTCCTAGGCCATGACCAAAGTATTCACCAAAACCTGCATCTATAATAATTTTTCTGGCTACCGAATCTATATCTTTCCCAGTTTTACCTGGTGCAACAGCCTCTATGCCAGCTAATTGAGCCGCTAACACAACGTTATAAATCTCACGTTGCTTAGCAGTTGCTGGTCCAATACATATGGTGCGCGTCATATCCGAATGATATCCTTGATACACTGCGCCAAAATCCATGGTTACAAAATCCCCAGGCTGGATTATCTTGGGCGATGCTTTACCATGGGGTAATGCGCCTCGCTTACCAGAAGCGACAATGGTATCAAATGCAGGCTTTTCTGAGCCTAATTTCCCCATATAATACTCTAATTCTAGTGCTACAGCCTGTTCACTAATCCCTGGTTTAATAAAGGATAGCAATTGGGTAAAAGCACAATCTGCAATTTCTACTGCCTTCTTGATAACTGCTACTTCGTTACTATCTTTGACCATCCGCAGCGAATCAAGCTGAACCGGTATAAGCTGTAGAGAAGGCAGACAATCTCCTAATTTGCTATACATTTCATATGTAGTAAAGTCACTTTCAAAGCCTATGGCCGAAAGACCTAGCTCACTAGCAATATTCCCTAATAATTCATAAGGAGTGGTACTATATCGCACAACATCATAGTCCGTAGCCTCAATACCAGCTTGTTCAATATAACGAAAATCTGTTAGCAGTATATTCCTATCCTTTGCTACTAACAACATTCCTGAAGAACCGCTAAAAGAACTAAAATAACGTCGGTTTTCAGGTTTCTCAATTAATATAGCCTCTATCTTCTGTTCTGTCATAAAATTCTGTAGGAACTTTATTCTATTTTTCATAACAATCTCTACTAGCGATAATATGACTAGCAGCCTCCAAGGCTAAGAGATAACTCTGTGCGCCAAAACCGCTAATCTGCCCCTGTACAACAGGCGCTATCACAGAATGATGTCGAAACTCTTCTCGTTTATAAATATTAGATAAATGTACCTCTATCCCGGGAACTGATACAGCGGCTAAAGCATCACGAATAGCAATACTATAATGGGTAAAAGCAGCAGCATTAATAATGATACAAGCATAACATCCTTCTGCTTGTTGTATGGCATCCACAATAACGCCTTCATAATTAGACTGCAAAAAAGTTAACTGGGCACCCATTTCCTTAGCTTTTTCTGTCATCTTATCATGAATTGCATCTAATGTAAGTTTCCCATAGATATTGGGCTCTCTTTTTCCCAATAAATTTAGATTAGGTCCATGAATAACCAAAATAGAGGATTTTTCTACTACCACTACATCACAGCCTTAACATAATAATTTATTAGTCTTTATATTTTAACATAATTTTTTTTTTTT
>JAPUES010000206.1 GCA_027492445.1 Sporomusaceae bacterium
TCTTCGGCAACATCAATATACCTTCCACAATCCTCTGGGCGATGTGCATCTGATGAAAAAATGATAGGGATATTATATTTCCTTGCTGTTTTCATAAAAGCAGGGTAGGGTGAAATCTCATGAATGGGATAGCGATAGAGTGTACCCGTATTGACATCTATAGCCATACCCGCTTCACTTAATGCGATGGCAGCTCTATTTAGAAAAGGTTGCACATCAAAGGTTGGGATATTTTTAAATAGTCTAAGATTAAACGGATGTCCTAGAATATCATATAGTCCAGCGCGACATAACCCCTCAATCTCAGTCGTGTACCAATCATAAATATCTCTTAAATCATATTTTTCCCAAACAAACTTCAAGTCGGAAAAATCAAATCCCCAAGCATTAATAAAATGCACGGACCCGATAATATAGTCAAATTTATATTCTCTTAAAATATCTGCTACCCGTTCTTGATTTTTAAAGTTACAAACTTCTAAACCCATTTTTACTGGATAGCCCCGCTTCTTGAGGTTATTCATAAAATCCGCATAGTCTTTAAGACTATACTTAAACTTATTTTTACTCAGCCATTGCTTTTGATACCTGCCTACTGGTGAATCATCGAGAATCAGTTCCTCATGGTATAAGTCCTTAAACTCTACAAAGCCATGACTATGCTCTGCGATTCCAATCTCATCAATATTCCGCTGACGTGCATAGCGAAAAAAGCCTTGAACCCATTCCAGATTATAACTGCCATTTTCAAAATGCATATGATAATCAATTTTCATACTTTCCAATTCCTTTATTACATTCTGTGCAAAATTTAAAACAATGGTTATAATTTTACCATAGAACGAGTTTTTTGCCCATTCTTATCTATGAATGCAATTTTGTTTTTAATTCTATAAGACCCAGCAAATAAGAGTTTTAACAATCGGAAAAAGCCATGTCAAATCTAACATGGCTTAAAGCAAACCTAAGAGAAATTAGCTTTTAGAGATTGGTATAATATATACATCCAAGCGATCCAGCGTTTTCTTCCTATCTTCCATTCTTAGTATGAGCTGTTTACGTTGCTCGATTAGTAGTTTTTTCTTGCCTCCGATGTTTCATCGCCCTGTTTGATTTTGAACATATAACAGACATTTACAGTCGCGGGAATTTCACCATAAAAGTGGTCCCGGAGTCCCCCGTCTTAATATCGATTGTTGCATTATGCCGATTGGCGATGCTATAGCATATCGGCAAGCCCAGTCCAGTGCCATTTTCTTTCGTCGTCAAAAAGGGCGTGCCTAATTTGTCCTTAATCTCTATTGGAATACCCATACCTTGGTCTTGAATGAATAAAACCACCTGCTGAGCTTCCACCAACGTGCCAATCGTCAATTGTCCTCCTGGCACCATGGCTTCCAAACCGTTCCTGACAAAATTGAGGATTAATTGACGCATTTCTTGAGCATCTAACAGTAAATTCGGAATATTCGCCGATAATTCTACAACAATCCACTTTTCATTGAGCAGTGCATCAGACTCCAATAATGGTAACAGATGCTTGATGATTTGATTCAGATTCTGGGGTGACTGATCCAGTGGCTTGTTTTTTGCTAGAGAAAGATATTCTGTAATGATGGAATTTGCTCTATCTAGCTCGGTGATCATCAAATTGAGTTGGGAGTCAAACTGTCCAAATTCCTTTCTCCTTAAAAAGGACTGCAGATACCCCCGTACCGTTGTTAAGGGATTTCTGATCTCGTGGGCAATACCAGCAGCCATTTCCCCAATCAGATTTAGCCTATCCATCCGGGACATTTCTTTTTCCATGAGCTTGCGCTCGGTGATATCGGAGACAATCGTCCTATAGTTTTCCCCATAACCATCGGCGCCCGGCAAGGGCATGCTGATAATCTGAGCATGGATAACCGCAGTGTTTTTGGGTGTAATTTCCAATTCCGTAATGACTTTTTCACCAGTCAGTCTACATGTCCGCAGATGATCAAAAAAAAGTTTATAATTTCCTTTAGCAACAAAAACAGACATGGGCATGCCGAGCAGTCTTGGTCGCTCCATGCCTAGTAGAGCCGCACCAGCAAGGTTAATCTCACGGATACAGCCTTTTGCATCGAAAGTCAGGTAACCCGCCGGCGCAAAATCGTACAAATCAGCATAACAATTGCGAGATTCTTCTAGCTCTCCAAGAGTTTCTTGCATTACTTGGCACTGAAATTCTAAGTCTGATTCCCGGGTCTGCAATTCATTTTTTAGCCGTTGAATTTCTTCTATTCCAGCCTCATCTGGAGATAGGAGCATTTGCGCGGGATCAACAACTCTCCATTTACCTTCGGCATTCGATTGAGCCACGTCTTCCCCTCCTCCTGCGGACCGAGCAACATTGTTCTACCCGGTTTCGCTGAGCATCCTCTTGTCATTATATTGTCTGCAAGGCAATCGTTTCAAATGCCATCAGAATCAGCTTCGTATTGTCGTGTACGTTTACAATTCGACGAGCATTCACCAGCACAGTGATTTCCCCCATATCAGCGAAATCACCAGTAACCACAAAATCTTCGAACACAGTATCATGATCCAGAAGCTCTGCTAGCAAAGTATGTAGTTCAAGCAAATCCCACTGCCTATCTTTTATTTGAAAAATGGATTGATTGGTCAATTCTCCAGGCACCATCCGAAAAGTCTGATAAAAAGCCTTGTTGGCCGTTTTCAGTCGTAGGTCAGCGTCAAGAACTACCATGGGATGCCTTACTGTTTCCACAATAGCTTCGGCGTACTCTCGAGCCTCCTGGACAACTCGAATGCTTCGTTTGATGGCGTCAATATCAGCGAAGGTGATGATAACGCCATCGATTTTGTTATCCGTAGTCCGATAGGGACGTATCTGCATGGAATACCAGTTACCCCATTTGTCCTGTACTTCTTGCTCTATGCTGTTTAAAGTGTCGATCACCTGTAGACTGGCTTGCTCCAAATCAGGGACGTTAATATTCGGCTTAATATTGCTGATTGGGCGTCCGACATCGGCACCAATCAGGTTAAATACCTTTTCAGCGACGGAATTGAAGCGCCTGATGCGCAAATCGCTGCTGAGTATTAGGACAGGGAGGTTGATGCTACGAAGCAGATTAATCATATCATTATTGACATAGTTCAACTCCATATTGCGGTTGGTTAGTTCTTCGTTCAAAGTCATCAGTTCTTCATTCGTCGACTGGAGCTCCTCTTTGGCAGTCTCCATCTCTTCGTTCATACTCTGCAGTTCTTCATTGCTTGATTGTACTTCCTCATTTGCATACCTAAGATCCTCGTTAGTCGCTTCGTGCTGATCGATGATTGACTGCAGGTATTCCTTTGTAGCAGCGATTTCCTGTTTTAGACGCAGAATTTCATCAACAGCCCTCGTCTGCTGAAAAGGTTCCTGTGCTGCACCGCCACTGCCAGGCATTCTATCAGACATAGGCTGAGATGCACCGTCTCGGAACAACACCAAGAAATATTCGCCTTTTTGAAATGGACCATTGATAGGGATAACATCCACATTAACCAGGAGGGAATGCCCATTCTTGATAACATGCAGTCCTTCTTTTTTAACCAGTACGTTTTCCTTTTTAGCCTGGTTAACGGCTACTCGCAGTCCGGCAAACAAACCTTCTTTAGCCATCTTGAGCAGATTGACACTAGGCATTCCTGACGCCGGTTCAAGATAGGCACCAGTGCGCCCCCGGAACTGGATAATATCGAGTTTGCTGTTAATAATGACGCCAGGCGAAGCATACTTGTTTAGAACGATCCGATCAGCCTCTTTTTGAACATCCAACCAGGTTCCGCCACTAACCCCCTCTAGAACGTCCTTACTCCGACTTTGAATCGACGCCGCATGCTCGACGGCAGTGAAGTCAAAAACCATCGGAGTCGCTACGGATTTTTTCGTGTAAATCCTGTGTTTTTTATCCACTAAGTCAAACAAGTCGGCAAATACACCGATGGATTCTGACGCCCCTAGCATTAGAACGCCGTTGGGATTCAGGGCATAATGAAAAATTGGGAATATTCGTTTATGCAAAGCCGGCCCAAAATAAATCATTACATTGCGACAACTGACGAGATCCACCCTAGAAATGGGAGGATCTTGTCCAATGTCCTGTCTAGCGAATACACATATATCGCGAATCGTCTTACTGACCTGATAACCTTGTTCCACCTCTATAAAGAAACGGCTGAGTCGCACGGGAAGAACATCGGCCATAATCGTCTTGGGATAGATTCCAGCCCGTGCTTTTTCAATAACGGTTTCATTAATATCGGTAGCGAAAATCTGAATTCTTCGGTTGACATTATTGTCTTCCAAAAATTCTAGCAAAGCGATGGCCAATGAATAGGCTTCCTCGCCAGTTGAGCATCCAGGTACCCATAGCCGGATGGGTACATTGGGTGGGGCAGCATTGACGATGGATGGAAAAACCACCTTTTTCAAGGTCTCAAATGCCTGAGGATCACGGAAAAATTTCGTGACATTAATCAATATATCTTGCTGTAGGGCGTTAATTTCTGCACTTTTTTTTAGCAGATAAGCGACATAATCGTCAAGCGTGTCTATCTTAAGCAAAACCATTCGGCGCAGAATACGCCGCTTTACCGTAAGCTGTTTGTATTCCGCGAAATTAATACCGCTAACTTTACGTAGCAAGGCAACAATCCTATTAAGTGCGTCACCTTCGCCCGGGAACAACTCCACGTCTTCCAATAACGGACTTGTAATAATCTGAGATTGACCAATCCGCGAAAGTTCACCAGCAATTTGCGGCGGCGTCAGAATAAAATCCACCATACCAGTAGCGATTGCACTGCGCGGCATGCTGTCAAATTCCGCCGACTGAGGCGTCTGGGCAAAGGTAATGCCGCCGACAGCTTTTATCTCCTTTACTCCTTGTGCACCGTCCGCACCTCTTCCCGATAAAATCACCCCAAGAGCCTTACTCGCCTTATCCATGGCCAAGGATTTGAGGAAGGAATCGATGGGCGTATACCGTCCCACGCCACATTGCTGCGGTGAAACAGTCAGCACCCCGTGAGAAATGGTCAGCTCGGTGCCGGGCGCAATAACGTAAATATGGTTGGGCTGCACGACGGCGTTATCCGTTACTTTGCTAACAGGCATGGCTGTCGCCCTAGACAAAATTTCGTCCAAGGCGCTGTCATTGTTGGCATCTAGGTGCGGAATAACGACAAAAGCCATACCGGTTTTTTCCGTCACACTCTCAAATAGTTGTACTAGAGCTTGCAACCCGCCGGCGGAGGCCCCAATACCGACAATCGGACAATCTTGTCGCTGGGATTGGTTACCGTTTTTATGTCCTGTTGTCAAAGTAAAAGTAGCGACTTTTGTCGCCGCTACAGAGTGTTGCCTTTCCAATCGCTGGGTATGGGTTTTATCGCCGAAATTATTCTCTTTCAATGTTCTACTTCCCTTCAAGAAATAGAGACTGTATTATGTATCATACACAATCTCGCAGCAGTGCTATTTGATAAAATACTCCACAATTGGTTATATTTGCGTAACCTTCTACAATACTATACTCTTTTCCTGCTTAAAAACTAATCCTCTGATCTACTTAGTGTTTTTTCTGCTCCAACTACTGCCTGTTCATATCTTGTAATTTTATCATCCAGGCGATCTAGCGTTTTCTTCATACCTTCCATTCTTAGTATGAGCTGTTTACGTTGCTCGATTAGCAGTTCTTTTCTTCCTCCGTGACCTTCTAAATATGACCGTCTTTTTTTAGCCATTCTTCAAAAAGTGCAGCATATTTCAAGCGGTTACCTTCCTTTTCAACATACATCAATCTATCCGCTTCTTCGATAAGTTCATATAGACTCTTTTCACCGCCAACATTCCCAACTGACCAACCAATGGAAATACTCACTGGAATAGCTGCTTCCTTTATATTGTACTCAACAATCTGTTCATGCAACCTCTGGCAGGCTTTTTGGACAAAGATTGCATCGCTAAAGGGCATTAATACTGCAAATTCATCACCACCAAGACGTACAACGCTATTACTATGATTAAAGCATTTTTTTATAATTTGCCCAACAATAATTAGCAATTTGTCACCTGCGCCATGACCTAAGCTATCATTAACCAGTTTAAGCCCATCAACATCAATTGCGATAAACCCAACTGGATTATAACGGCCTGTTGAAAGCTGAATTATTTCTTGCTCTAAATAATTGCGGTTATACAAACCAGTCAACGCATCACGAAACCCTATATGTAGTACTTTCACCGTCGATAAGTAGACAACACCAATTATTAATAAAAATCCTATAACCAAAAAAGCACTAATTAGCCAAATAAAACGTACAGAAGAAGACATTACTTCCTCTTTATTCTGTACAAACACTAAATACCAATCGCTGACGTGGTTTATGCCATGAAAATCAAATTTTATTACACTATATATCTTGCCGATACCATCAGGATACTGCTCGAAGTGTGTTTCTCCCTTTAAAATGGGCGATATCACTGACTTGTATTGCTTTGCCACCTCTTCATTAAGAATGACTTCTTTATTAGGGTGGGAAATTAAAAGCCCCTTATCATCTACCATAAACATATAACCTGATTGTCCCATCCGGACTTCATTAACAAATGTATCGGTGAAATGTTTCATTGGAATTGCCATGTGTGCAGCGCCAACGAAAATTCCATCCTTATAGACCGGTAAGGATATAATGAACGCAGGATTGCCATAAATCAAGCTACGATATACATGGGTAATCACATTAGGCTTACCATCATTATAAATCGACTTCGCCATAGGATGTTCAACATTAGACTTTCCTATGGATGCCCCTTTTGATGAGTCTGCAAAAAATACCCCCCGATTAATGATATGTCCCTTGCCATCAACAGCCATCAACTCAAAACTAAAGTTCGGATTAATATTAGCGGATAAAGCAATATTTTCGTAAAAAACATTACTCTCATGAAAAAGCCGTAAGAAGTCATTGGCCCTTACAACCGCATCGGAATTAGTTGGATTTGCGCAAGCTTCAATAACCCGTGGGTCATGAACAATCATTGATAGAACAACCATTTGATCGTCTATCCAAGTTTTAAGGGTTTTATTCGCCTGTTCAAGGGTTTTTTGACTAAACTCTCGATTCATTCTAGTCTGATTACTACTGTCTAAATAGTAAATAGTAGCCCCTAAAAATATAAATAAAATTAATAAAATTGGTAAAATATATTCCAAATACCTAACTGTCACCCTTTTGGGAATACTTGTACTATTTTTCATTTTTTCACCATTTTTCATAAAAATACACTATTCAATCCAATAGTCTCTCGGCATAATTCATCAATTCCCTGCGAATTACTTTTTATTCATACTATGAACCCAACTACTACACAGCACTGCCTTAGGAAATACTAACAACTATTTTTTCCATGATAGGGCGCCAATATTGTGCATCACTATCTGCGCAGGCATAGGCAACCATCTTAATTTCAGTAGTTCCTGGGATTAGTACCATATCCAGATTCTGTACAATGCCCGCACTCGGTATGTTCACTTTCAATGTGGATATCGCAAACTCTCTGCCCCCGACTGTCAATTGTCTAGCTTTTTCAACTGAAAAGATATCCTTGTTATTACTGGCTGCCTCTTCAATAATTCGATTTAAAAGTACATCCATTTTCAACATATCGCCGAACTGATTATCGACTAGTTTACTGACTGGCATTAGTATGGCCCCCCGCCACACTTCACCATCCTTAGCCCTAAAGCTATAGTTTATACTTCCCTTCTTATCATGATCTTCCGTCATGATGATGTCTTCTCCAAGTTCCACCTGGCCGACACCCACGATTACTACTGGATTGGCTGCAACAGGCAGACACGTCAGCACCATCATACAAACTATTAGTATTACCTTTCTCATACTAGCACTTCCTTTTTAATTATAGAATCTAAACTTTGCGGTTCTATGCATTATCCCTAATGACGTTTTTTTTTGCTTCTACTATTACTTCTGCTCGGGGACGATTAGAGAATTGAGCATTTATAAC
>JAPUES010000207.1 GCA_027492445.1 Sporomusaceae bacterium
AGACGATCCGCATGACCACCCGTAACGAAATCTCTAACCTCTAACGCCTTAGCAAGAGTCTGAACGATAGAGCTCCGAACGCTTTGACTGCTATGCAATTTCCCCCGATACATATTGTCATCGGCTATTTTCAGCACCTCATGCATACTTTCCTCTGGCCTACTTCTAACACAGTGCCCAAGAGAAAGACTCATGGGGATTTGATGATTGTCATTTGGAATTTTTTTCACATGTTCCTGGATGCATTGACAAACGGCCTCAACTTGCTTGCTATCTTTATTAGGTAACAAGATGGCAAATTCATCGCCACCTACGCGGGCTACTACATCATCTTGGCCAATACACTCTTCAATAATACGAACCGTATTTGTTATTAACTCATCTCCTGCCTTATGCCCTAAGGTGTCATTTACTAGTTTGAGCCCATCAATATCACACATAATGATACCAATCGGTACCTGACGGCTATCTGTTAATTGTTGTAATTTTTCTTCAAAATATATTCTATTATATAAACCTGTAAACTTATCATATAGCGCTAGATATTGAAGATTTTCCTCCATTTCTTTCCTATTGGTAATATCTCTAGCAATAATAATGACTTCATTCCTACCACTAGCTACAATACGGACTTCATGATATTTTACAAGGTTTTCTTGCAAGAACTTAAAATCAAAAACTTGCTGTTCTCCTGCCGCAAGAACTTGGTTGATTCCTTCCTTTATAATCTTCGAATTATTGGGTGATAAGAAATGATCTACGTTATTCCCAATTTCTTTGTGTAAATTAAGAATTAAATTATGTTCTTTACCCGCTTTATAATCCAGCAAAGTTCCCTCTTTATCTACTCGATAGATAGCATCGGGGAAGGCATCAATTAAAATCTGATTGCGATGCTGAGAAACCATAAGTTCTTCATTTTTTTCTTCCAGACTTTCCTTTGCTACCACTAGTGGTGTTGTATACTTTACAATCAATGTATAAAGCAATGCTGCTGCTATCCCTAGAAAGAACCATCCTTTAAGAGCTGTAACCTCCAGGAAGGCCACTGAGTCTGAAACAAAGTAGCTTAACAAATGATCGGAAAACAATATCCATAATACACTTGTCCCGGCATAAATTGCCGTAATGATCAAGGCAATTGGACGTTTTTTTTGTTCCATTTTACTCACTCCTACTTGTTTTAAAATGGTTGTCATTGAATTCTTGCTACACCCGCCACTCACTAATGACAAATAACCACCTTTCATAATAACAGGCGGTTATTTGCCAAAATATTTTCCTTAGCTAGCCGTCATGTTTAAATGCTGTAACTAGCTCCTGTAGTACCGTATCAGCCTTATCATGATCTACTTGGCAAGTTCCCGCATTAAGATGTCCACCGCCCCCATATTCTAGCATTTTCTCGCCAATATTGGTTTTGGAGGTTCTATTAAAAATGGACTTACCAACTGTAAATACTGTATTTTGTTTCTGGAAACCCCACATTCTGTGAATCGAAATATTACACTCTGGAAATAGAGCATAAATCATAAAGCGATTGCCACTATATATAATTTCTTCTTGTTGTAAATCTAAGATCACTACATTTTTATGAACCGTAGCACAACGCATCAGCTGGTCTTTAAATTTTTCGGCATGATCAAAATATAAGTCAATTCGTTCTTGTACATCTGGCAGTTTCATAATTTGATCGATAGAATGCAATCGACAATAATCAATGAGTTCCATCATTAAATTATAGTTGGATATTCTAAACTCCTTAAACCGCCCTAAACCAGTACGGGCATCCATTAGAAAATTAAGCAATGCCCAATCCCTTGGGTTTAACACTTCTTCTAGCTCATATTGAGCGGAATCCGCTTTATCCACTGCTGTCATCATTTCTAAGGAAACCTGGGGGAACTTTTGGGCTCCTCCAAAGTAATTATAAACTACCCTTGCTGCCGAAGGGGCTGCTGCATCAATAATATGATTCCCTGGTTGTCCCTTCACACGAATGGTTTCACTCAAATGATGGTCAAAAGCTAAATATACACCTGGTACGTAAGGAAGATTTGTTGTAATATCATTCTCGGTTACTTCAATTTTACCATCCTGCATATCCTTAGGATGAACAAACTTAATGTCTTGTAAGATATTAAGTTCCTTTAAGAGCACCGCACAAACTAACCCATCAAAATCACTACGTGTTACTAATCGATAGGTCCCTTCTTTATTTTCCATAATGTCCCTCCTATAGAATATTGCCTTTATCCTTCTTACCGAGAGAGAAAATCTTAAAAATATCTATTCTTAATTTTCTTTTTATTCTCTCTACTAGATGACTTTTCCTGCTAGAAATAACAGAACCTTGTATTAATCCTATTTTTTATGCATCGTTAAAGCACTTCGTGTTACGTTTTCCTCTGTTATCGTGCGCAATTCCTCCTGTATTTTGCGTGATTCTTCCATCATTTTCCCATACTCTTTCATTTGAACTTGCAATTCCTTTTGCATAACATTCATCTCTAAAAAGCTGCTACTGATTTCACAAATAAAAGCCGCCATTTCCCCTTGCATTTCTTTTAGTTCTTGTACTTCCTTTTGCAACTTTTGATAAGCAGGCACCATTTCTTGCCCTATTTGCTGTATCTCTAACGTATCTTCTTGGGTCTTTTTTAGATGAATTGCAATAGCAGTATAAACAGTATCAACTTGGGAAAACTGCTCTTTTATGGTGGGTACTAAGGTATCCATTTCACTTTTCAGCGCAAAGTTTTCCGTTGCCTTATGAAATTTCTCCATTACCTCATGCAAGCTTAGAATACCTTCTTGTAAGTCAGTTAGACTCTGTGCGCTAGCAACAAATCCATCTAACAATTTTTCCATTTGCTTATCATTCATAGAATCGTGACTCCTTTTTAACCATCTCTATACCAGATGTACAATCCTCAGCTATTTTTTGATATTTTTCAAACTTAGGAGCTAAATATTTTTTATAGACTAACTCTATAAATTCACTATCATCACTGTTCTTACTAATGATCTCATGAATTTTTTTGTTATTTCTATTAAACTTCTTTTCTATATCTTCTGGTGTATTCATACTTTGTAATAATACAAAAAATCGCAGGGTGTCATCTTCTAATTCCTCTGCTACATTGAATGCTGCATCCTGTTCTCCTGCTGCTAAAAAGCTTTTAATAGCAGCAAGATAGTTTCCCTGCTCTTTAAACCCTTGCGCTCTACAGCGTAGAGCACCTCGCTGGTCACCAATCTCAGCATACCCCTCTTCAGCCTCAATAAAATTACCACGTCGTTCCTGATTGCGAGCATCATTGGCCACTTCTTCATAATTGGCAATGCGTTTTAAATGCATCTTAGTAGAATCAAAGTGCGCTATTTGTTGGAAAAATTCTTGCAGATGATGCAAGATAGGAATTTCAAGCCCATCTTCATAAATGCATAAATTTTGTTTTGCACGAGTCAGGGCTACGTAAAAGATATTAAAATAATATCTGTATTTTGCATTTTTTTTCCCTTTTCCCGCCATAATATCCTGCCACTCGGTTAAAAAAGGCGTTAGCATATTTACACAAACAACATAGTCATATTCTAACCCCTTAATCTCCTGAACCGTAAAAACACGTTCACTTGTTCCCATTTCTTCTTTAATTCGTCTTTTTTCCCTTTCGTTGGGTACAACAATTATGGCATATTTACGATCATTGCGTTGCAGGATTGTTAACAATTCTTGTCTATTTTTAGCACTTGCCAATAACCAAAAGGGTAGGTTTCCCGCTTTTTGCAAAGGAATAGCACTAAGGTTATCCTTTGCTCCTATATAAGTCTTACATAGTTCACTCATTTTATTACTGACATCAACAATATATTTTTGGCTCCGATAATTTTTTTCTAGCAATTGGAGTTCCTTCTCCCCATGGTGATAATGAAAAGGCATGCGCAGGCGGCTAAAACTAAAATAGGTTGGGTTAATCATTTGGTGAATATCACCGCTAAAAAAGAAATCCTTAAAATTTTCTTTGTTGCGTTGTAAGGATAGTAATACATAAATCTGCAATTCCGTAAGGTCTTGTACCTCATCTACCATAATATAATCATAGACAGGCTTTAAACGTCCTTCTTTGGCAAGAATGAGTAGCTGACGAGCCAAATCATTCTCATCCACTTTTCCTGTTTCTTCAAGCCAAGTCTGATAATTTTCAGCAATCCAATAAATCAGTCTCCGTTCTTCTTGGTTAAAAATACAATTTTCATCCTCTAAGCTTAAATATAACTCTTTAGAAATTAAAGGTTCTGCAAATTGTTTCTTTACTAAATATCTTTTCATTCTTTTAATATCTGCTAGTATTTCTTCTTTATCTTGCTCGCCTAGTAATAGAGCATGTATTTCCCTCTCCACATCACTACTGTCACTATATAATATATTATAATTTTCCCCGACAATATAACAGTCTTTCTCCCTTTCTTCAATCACTTCATGAGCTACTAAAAATGCTAGTGTTTGCGTCTTCAATTTTTTGCTCCGGTTGTGAAAACTTTCTTTCCGTAGCCAATATTTCCCCATAAACCCTTTGATGAGTCCGCGAATTTCCTGCCATATATCCACCTTATGAATGGCTATATTTTGAAACAAGTGCCATTTTTCTTTGCAAAAATCATTTTCAAATTTTTGAAAATCGACAAGCATTATTGGTTTTTTACCTATAATTCCCATGGCAAAATCATTAAACGAGAAAAAGTCAACCTGTGCTCCTTTTTCCTGGGGGTTACTTTTCTGATAATCCTGTTGATAGCGTATGTACATTTTTTCGAATTCTATTTTCAAAGCCTTGGTATAGGTAAAATACACTAAGCTAGCATCTTTGTTTTTTCCCAAAGCAAATAACTTATGAAGGCCAATGGTTGATTTACCTGTACCAGCCCCTCCTGATAAAAAGATAGGTCGATCTTCTATTTGTACACAATTGTACTGTTCATTATTTAAATAGTATTGCCAATCTTTAACCCCTTCTTCGGCCATTCTCCCTAAGTCATTGTCCGTCACCTGAAAACTACGAGTATTATCAAGTACTAACTGTAGATTTGCATACTGCTGTTCGAGCTGCGTAAACAACACCGATTCTGTTTCTTCTTGATATTCTTCCATATTAAAATCACATTCTGACAATGCTTCCCTGCCAATTACGCCTATCTTTCGCCCTTTACGAATTTGTTCATCGTGATTGCAATACAGCAGTAATACAATTCCCCATTTTTCTTCTTGGCGTATACCTTTTATATCCTGAGCATAAATAAACAAGATACGATCGTCATTGCCCATACGAAACTTATAAATATTTTCCTTTCCGCGAATACGCCGTGCATAAAAGCCTTTGGGCATGTTACCAATATTCCCCTGCTCCGCTGCTAATTTGTTGAGATAATAGGGTAATTTACGGCGGACAATTGTTACTTTTTCTTGTGGTATACTGTCCCAAAATTGTTCTAATATTAAATGTTTCATGTACCCTGCCCCTTATTTCACTCATTTCTTCCTTGCAAAAGAAATTTAACTACGTTCCTGTCTTCCTAGAACACTTGGATTGCCACAAGTCTCCCTTGCCCTTACTTGAAGCAAGAAAGATACGTTCTAATTCCGAAAAAAAGTCCGCGCTTACTACTACCATTGTACTAGTAAGCGCAGATTTTTTATAGTTTAAATAAGTTAATATTCTCGTCTAGCTCTTCCGCCATTTTGGCTAACATGGTAGCAGCTGACTGGATTTCTTCCATTGCTGCATTTTGTTCCTCAGTTGTCGCAGCAACATTTTGTGTACTATTACTAGTTTCTTTCGTAGACTGGGAAATGTTATTCACTGATTCCACGATAGCAACGGAATCCGTAGAAATACCCGTAATATCTTGGGATATACTTCGCGTTTGGCTCGCCATGGTCTGAATGGCCTGTTCAATTTCTGCAAAAGTTTTTTCTGCTTTATTGACCATAATGATACCTTCTTGTACCGAGCTAGTACTTTCACTCATAACCTTCACCGTTGTATTGGTTTCTCTTTGTATTTCTCTAATAATGGCACTAATCTGTTTGGCAGCTGCTTCTGATTGTTCTGCTAGTTTACGTACTTCATCGGCAACTACGGCAAACCCTCGCCCTTGTTCACCCGCTCTAGCGGCCTCAATGGCGGCATTCAATGCCAATAAGTTGGTTTGACCTGCAATATTGGTAATGAGAGAGATAATATTATCGATTTCTCGCGATTTATTCCCTAATATATTTACAACCTCTGTTGCCGTACCAATTTTATTTTCAATTAAATTCATCTGCTGAATCGCATGCGCAACCACCTTATGACCTTCTACCGCTTTACTGGTAGCTTTTGTCGTCATAGCAGTAACATTTTGCATTTCATCATTAATATGAATGATTTTCCCAGATATTTCATTGACTGAATGGGTCGTTTGGTTTGCATACACAACCTGGTCGGCCACTACTGCAGAAACATCTTGAATGGTTATTGTAATATGTTCTGTCGCTCTTGCTGTTTCTTGGGCACTAGCAGTCAACTGCTGAGAAGAAGCTGCCACTTGCTGAGAGTTATCGATAATTTTATGTAATAACTTACGCAAATTAGTAATCATTAGATTAAAATTTTGTCCCATCTGACCAAATTCATCACGAGAAGTAATGACCATTTCTGCCCTTAAATCCCCATCGGCCATTAAAGCTGATAAGCGCTTAACTTCGTTAATGTTATTTGTAATAAAACGAGTATAGAGAAGGATACCAAAGAATACTAATACTATGGCAACAATCGCTACAATAATTTGCCTTAATAATAAAGCTTTGAGAGGAGCATATAATTCTTCCTCAGGCATCGACAATACAATAATCCATCCCGTTGATGGCATTTCCTCATAATATAACAGGTAACGATTATTTCCCTCGGTATATGCCGTGCGGCCATGTTTATTTTTAAGTATTTCCTTACCAGCCTCAGCTAGACTACTATTCTTTTCGTCTGTTATCGCTAGTTTCATATTTTTTTCAGTAGCTCGATCTGACATATATTTACCCGTTTTATCAAGAAGAAAAGCCCAGCCTTTTTCTCCGACCTTAATATTGGTCACTACTTTTTGTAGTTCACTTAAATCAACATCTACGCTGGCAATCCCAATCGCTTTTTTATTCTCATTATAAAAAGGTGCGGCCGCCGTAGTCATGGTAATATTTGTCAATTCATCATAAAAAGGGTCACTCCACGCTACAGCCTGGGTAGTATTAATGCCATTTTTATACCATTCTTGATTGGGGTAATCATAGCTAGGAGCCTCATATTCCTCGGTATATACAACCTGTCCTTTATCCTTATATGCGTAAGGTCCAAAATATTTTATATCGTTCTTATAGAGAAAAGGTTCAAACCAAATACCCGAGCCAATAATTAAATGATTAGAGGGAATAACATTTTCTAAAAAAGCAGCATATTGGCCTTTACTAAGGCTACTACCTTTTTCTGTGAAACGAGCAAGGGATTCAGAAATAGCCATCGGACTATTTAACTCCGCTTGAAAGGTTGTTAGAGTAAGATTAGATTGCAAAGACATTTTTGCATTCATTTCTGACTGAATGATTTGAGCTGAATAATGATAACTTACCCAGGATAAAGTTACCATTGTTACCAATAGCAATGGCACAATTGCCGCTAAGGTTTTTGCTCGAATACTGGTAAACATAATAATCCCCCTCTTCAATCTTTAAATACCTACAGTAATCTACATTTAAAATTCGCTAAAACCCTAATTATTCCTGCTTGCGTTTTTTTTTAAATGCCTGGGAATTTTTTACGCCTACTAATACATTGTACTAGTAGGCGCTTTTCTTATAATTTAAATAAGTTAATGTTTTCGTCTAATTCTTCTGCCATTTGGGCTAGCATGGTAGCAGCTGACTGGATTTCTTCCATTGCTGCATTTTGTTCTTCCGTTGTTGCCGCAATATTTTGCGTACTATTACTAGTTTCTTTCGTAGACTGGGAAATGTTATTCACTGATTCCACGA
>JAPUES010000208.1:0-1704 GCA_027492445.1 Sporomusaceae bacterium
ATTTACATTGGTTGCCCATTTTTCTGGATCAGCGGTAACGATTTTTTGGTTAACGGGGTAAAAAGCATGAAAAGCTACTAAACCTAAAAAATAAGCTGTAGGTTTTTCCATAGTGACTTCGAGGGTATGTTCATCAATGGCCTTAACGCCAACTTCATTGACACTCGCTTTTTTTTCATTATAAGCTTGGGCATTTTTAATTGGAAATAACATATAAGCATTCTCAGAAGCAACTTCCGGATTCAAAACCCGCTTCCAAGCAAATTCAAAGTCTTGAGCGGTGACAGCTTCTCCATTGGACCATTTCCCATTAGAGCGCAAATGAAATATATATTTCATCCCATCGGGAGAAACTTCCCATTTTTCTGCCATACCTGCTACAGGTTGGTCTTTGGCATCAAGGCGTGTTAAGCCTTCAAAGATTTGTAGTTCGACTAAGGACTCAGGAATGGCAGTAGACTTCCCTGGATCTAAGGTGGCCGGTTCCGCCTCTAAGGCATAACGAAGAATTTGTTCCTTACTGCTGCTACCTGATTTACCACAACCGGCTCCTAAGGTAATTAGCATTGCCATAATGAGTAGCAGTGCAAAGGTTTTTTTATAAGACATAATGACTCCTCCTACTATTAACATAATCATATATAATTTTTCCCATACTAGCAACTAACTGCAGACCTTGGTAATTTTCCACCAAATCCATTGTTAAAATACAAATGACATAGGAGTCCTGTGGTAAATAAAGAATCCCCCCATCATGTTCGACGCCAGACAAGGTGCCGGTCTTATGAGCCAGTATCCTGTCTTCTGGTAAGTAAAAGGGTAGTTTATCCACCACTTGCTGCCTTTTTAGAATATCCAGCATTAAGGCCCCATATTCCGGCGGCAATCCTTCACTTTGTTGGATACAATGAAAAAGCAGGGCCAAATCTCGGGCTGAGGTTTTATTTTCTTTGCCGGCCCGTGCCGCTTCAAAATCCATCATTTTCCGGCAAAGCAAGGTTGAACGTAATCCTAAGGATTGCATCCGTTGATTGACAGCTTCCATGCCAACTAATGCAATGAGCAGATTCGTTGCCGTATTATCACTAAGAATAATCATCAAGGTGACAAGCTCCCTAACGGTCATTGATATCTCAGGGCGCAATTCCTGCAAAATACCAGCCCCGCCCACTCGCTGTTCCTTACTTACGGTAATAAATCCATCGAGATCAATAAGACCGCTCGCTACTTGGCACATAATCTCGTACATAATCGGAACTTTAATCATGCTAGCAGCGGGAAATACCATCTCAGGGTTTATTTCTATTTTTTCTCCTGTCCCTTGCTGGCAAATAACGACGCCCCATTGACCCGTGTAGGTAGCTAATAGTTCTTCTAGCTTAGTTTTTAATTCTTTCATACAGCCTCACAATGACATGCTACCATATGTCCTCCTCCTTCGTCTATCAGCTTTGGTTCTTCTTCTACGCAGCGAGGTAGTACATAGGGGCAACGAGTGTTAAAACGGCAGCCACTCGGCGGATTGATAGGCGTTGGCACATCACCCGTCAAGTGAATTTGTTCCCGCTTAAATTGAACTTGTGGGTCGGGAATGGGAATGGCTGAAAGTAGGGCTTTCGTATACGGATGGCGAGGGTTACGGTAAAGCTCCGTTGTTTCCCCAATTTCTACAATTTTACCAAGGTACATCACAGCCACCCGATG
>JAPUES010000208.1:1804-8046 GCA_027492445.1 Sporomusaceae bacterium
AGCCAGCAATTTACGCTGTGCCCCTTTGCTACCTCTGTCTTTTCTGGATAAGCCAGGGCACAAATATCCATCCCGTAGGAGCAGCGCGGATGAAAAGGACACCCTGTTGGCGGTTGGAGTAAATCAGGGGGTTGCCCTGGAATGGCAACTAGCATTTCTTCCTTGGGTAAATCCATACGAGGAACAGATTTTAAAAGCCCCCAAGTATAAGGGTGCTGAGGATTATGAAAAACATCTTCCCCTTTGCCCACTTCAATAATTTTACCTGCGTACATTACCACGACGCGACTGCATAAGGTGGCAATCACCCCTAAGTCGTGAGAAATTAAAATAATAGCCGTCTGAAAATTTTGCTGTAATTCTTTCATCAAATGAAGAATTTGAGCTTGAATGGTCACATCTAGGGCTGTCGTCGGCTCATCTGCAATTAGTAATTTCGGATTACAAGCAAGCCCCATGGCAATCATTGCCCGTTGCCGCATACCACCGCTAAATTGATGAGGATAATTGTCTGCCCTTTCTTTTGGGGAAGGTATTCCCACTAATTCTAACATCTCTAAGGTTCGCGCCCGTGCTTGTTCGCTATTCATCCCTTTATGCAGCTCTAGCGCTTCTGTGATTTGCCTGCCCACGGTGAGTACTGGGTTAAGTGAAGTCATAGTATCTTGAAAAATCATCGCAATTTCATTACCACGAATTTTTCTCATATCCTCTTCTGATTGCTCTAATAAATCCTTACCTTCAAAAAGGATTTTCCCCTTACCGTATCTGCCAGGCGGAGTGGATACTAGCTTCATGATAGAATGAGCCGTTACACTTTTGCCGCAGCCTGATTCTCCCACAATTCCAATGGCTTCCCCAGGAAACACCTCAAAGCTAATATTGTCCACTGCTTTCACTTCACCAGCATAAGTGTCAAAGGATACCCCTAAATCTTGTACCTCTAATAAAGGATTCATGTGTCCACCTCCTTAGCGCCGTGCCCGAGGATCAAGGGCATCTCGCAAACCATCTCCCAGAAAAATAAAAGCTAACATTGTAATGCTAATGGCCATCGCCGGAAAAAATAACTGAAAAGGATACGAACGCAGGCTCGTCACACCTTCTGAAGATAAAACGCCCCAACTCGCCATCGGAGCCGCCACCCCTAACCCAATAAAACTAAGGAAGGCCTCTGTAAAGATGGCTTCTGGAATAGCAAGGGTCATGGTGATAATAATAGGTCCCATACAACCAGGGATCAAATGACGAGATAAAATTCGCCAATTGCTCGCCCCCATCGTCCGAGCAGCCAGCACATACTCTTGTTCTTTTAAGCTTAATATTTGTCCACGTACAATCCGGGCCATGCCCAGCCAATAGGCAATACCGAGGGCTATAAAAATATTCATTAGTCCAGGTTTTAAAAGAACCATGAGCAGTATTACATAGAGTAGTACAGGTATCCCATATAATACATCCACAATATTCATCATAATACGGTCAACCCGCCCGCCGAGCATTCCAGCGATACCGCCATAAATGACGCCAATCGTCAGGTTGATGAAACTTGCCACAATGCCAATCGCCAGAGAAATACGTGCACCATAAAGAACGCGAATAAATAAATCCCGCCCGAGATTGTCTGTCCCAAACCAATGCTGAGCACTTGGCGCCTGATTCGCCTCCATGAGATTTTGATCCGAATAGGAAAAGGGAGATACCCAAGGTCCAACCAGGGCAATAAAGATAATAAAGAGGGCCGTATACAAACCAACCATCGCTAATTTATTTTCTTTTAGGCGTCGCCACGCATCGTCTTGATAGCTTGTCATAGGGCGAACCAACGTATTTTCACTATCCTTTTTTAGCAAAGGTTTAAATAAATCTTGATTAAGCTCCATTACCCTCAACCCCCTTCTCTTTCCTCTAGTTTTATGCGGGGATCTAACTGAGGATATAAAAGATCCACTAGTAAGTTTAAGCTAATAACCAATAAGCTATAAAAAACCGTAACACCAAGAATAACCGTATAATCACGATTATAGATACTCGTTACAAAATGCCGCCCAAGGCCCGGGATAGCAAAAATATTTTCAATAATAAAGCTACCTGTTAAAATCCCTGCTGCCATAGGTCCAATATAAGTAACTACTGGAATTAGCGCATTTTTTAGAGCATGGCGATAGATAATAAGGAATTGAGACAGTCCTTTCGCCCGGGCAGTCTTAATATAGTCCTGGGCAAGAACTTCTAGCATACTAGAGCGGGTAAGACGGGTAATAAAGGCTGTAGGATGACCTGCTAATGCCAAGGCTGGTAAAATCATATATTCAATCCCCCCCCACATAGCTGCGGGGAGCAAAGATAGTTTCAGAGCAAATACATAAATCAGTAAGGTCGCCACAATAAAGCTCGGTACCGATACACCTAAGGTTGAAAACAGCATTAAGACATAATCCTGCCACTTATTTTGGCGCAAAGCCGCAAGGGCGCCGGCAGGAATGCCCAGCAAGATAGCAATGCCAATGCTTGTCATCCCTAATTGAAAGGATACAGGAAAACTCTCATAAATAATATCATTAACGCTACGCCCATCGTATTTAAAAGAAGGGCCAAAATCAAAGCGGACTAAATGAGACAGGTAGTCTACATATTGTGTCCCTAAAGAATCATTTAAATGATAATGTGCTTCAATATTTTTAAGTACTGAGGGGGGAATCTTCTTTTCCCCACTGAAAGGTCCCCCAGGAATAGCATGCATTAACAGAAATGTAATGGTGATAATCGCTAGCAAAACCACCAAGGAACTGACAATTCGTTTTAACATATAGCGTAGCAAATGTAATACCCTTCTTTCCATAGCAGATAAAGAGGTATACTCGATGTATACCTCTTTATCCACCAGTTTATCAATCTAGTTCTAATTATATATTTTCTTAAAGTTCTAGTACTTATGCAGTTACTCGTTAGTAATAGACTTATGTTTTTCTTTCGATAAGTCCTTCATTCAACATCTAATTTTGTTTATTCTATAAAACATTATAAAATCCTTCTCAAGCTAACCGCCAGAACTAGATGCCGGACTAGCTTCCAGTACAGGCACTTCTACCTTACTTTGGGTTGTAATAAATACTCCTCCAATGGTTAGCGCCATACCCACGAAATGATAAGTAGAAATGGTCTCACCATAGAATATAACAGCAATCCACAAAGCATTAACCGGCATTAAATTAATATAGGCTGATGCCTTCGTTGCTCCAATACGTTGAATTCCCCAATTAAAGAGTAAATATGCCACTACCGTAGCACATACCGATAAATATAGCATTTCTAGCGCGGTCTGATTGGATAAGCTGAGCACTTTGCTCCATTGGTGTTCCGTAATAATGGAGTAAATAAGGAGCATAACTGCGCCAATCATAGTAGAAACTGCTGTCAAAAGACTAGCGCCCATTGTACGGGCCATTCTTTTTACAATCAGAGTATATATTACCCAGCTCGCTACTGCGCCAAATAAATAGGTTTCCCCTATTCCAATTGACATATGAGTCAAGATGCTAAGATTTCCTTTGCTAACCACCAAGGAAACCCCCAGCAGTGACAAGATTACCCCCATTAATGTGCGCCAATTGCGCGCCTCACCCATGAACAGGCTGGCAATACAAGCCGTAAAAACAGGATTGACTACAATAATAAGCGCCGCACTAATAGCGGTAGTATATTGAAGACCTGTGGCAAAAAAATAATTATAAAAAAATACACCCGTTGTTCCTAAAGCCAGTAAGCTTAAAAAATTCTTTTTAATTGGCTGCCATTCTAATTCTTTGCGCCATGCACACCATAGTAGCATGAGTAGTCCAGCAATCATAAATCGCAGGGCTGATGCAGTTAAGGGTAATAATTCTAATAGCACATGCTTTGTGGCACCAAAAGCACCGCCCCAAAATAAGGGCATTACTAGCAGTATAATATATATTTTCGTAAGACTCAGTTTTCCCATCTAGATTTCCTCCATTATGAACGACTTTCATAAAAAACTTGGCTTGCGCCAAACCTTATTTACCTATTATCTATTTCTTTTATAAGTCTAGCTTCATACAAACGCTTGACGCAGGACAAAACCTATGTAACGCTGAGCTTTTCATAAGCTCCTCTGGTATTTGTGAACGCTCTACCTTATAAAACCCCCAACGGGCTGCAAATTTTTCTGCTGTATTGGTTAACAGGTAGGCTTCCTCTATACCGGCCTGACGTGCTATTTCCAAAGAACGATTCACCAAGGCTGTCGCAATACCATAGTTACGCAATTCGTGATTAATTACCATGGACCTTAGCATTACTGCATTTGCCGCAAATTCAAGGCCAATAAGTCCGATAACTTCTCCACTATCCGCAACTAAAAAATTCGATAATTGTTCTTCTACACCCGCAGTAGTTAAATCATTTTCTGATAATAGTTTCTTGATTACTGAAAAATCCGCCTCTACCGCAGTGCGAATTCTATAGTCTGAACCATTCATTTTAACTTTTTTTAGCGCGTTTATTATATAATCTAAACTTTCTAGCACCTGTTCGCATTTTTCTTTGGGTATTAATTGTATAATATCGGCAGTATAAGCTTCCATACCCCTTTCAATACTTTGAAAACGTTCTTGCCCTTCAGCCGTCAAATTTAGCGTTATCGACCGCCGATCATTAGGGGATATTGCTCGCACTACAAGCCCCTGCCTGACAAGGTGATCCACTGACCTACTGACTGTACTTTTATCTACATTCAATAAGCCTGCCAATTCATTCACTGAGATTTGTTTTGCTCTGCCAATTTCAACAAGGGTATGACATTGCGCTAAGCTAACACTAGAGCAAGAAGCTTCATTGCGTTCAAGAATATCTAAATTTCTTACTAATGTACGTAATAGTTCTCTAAATTGTTTTGACTGACCCATGGTATCCCCCCACTCTTTTTATTTTAAAAAAGTGTATCATACATTAATTGCATTATGCAACCATTATTTTATAAATAGTAAAACCTCTTGTAAACATTCTTTACTGAACCTTTACAAGAGGTTTTCTTTGTTAGCATCCTTTAAAAACAGGTTGTCTCTTCTCTTTAAAAGCAGCAATACCTTCTTTATAATCCTGGGTTTCCATACATAAGGTTTGTAAGTCAGCCTCACGTTCTAGGGCCATTTCTAAATCCAAATCAAAACTGCGATTTACAATTCTTTTGGTTAAACCAAGTGCAATAGGCGCAGCTTCTGCTAGCTTACGAGCCATTTTATAAACTTCTTCTGTTAGCTTGCTATCGTCAGCTATTTGGTTGACTAAACCTAGGCGTAGTGCCATCACAGCATCAACAGGGTCGGCTGTAAACATTAATTCCTTTGCTTTTTGTAGGCCAACAAGCCTTGGTAGCAGGAACATACCACTGCAATCGGGGATGAGCCCAACCTTGTTAAAACTTTGAATAAACTTAGCTGTTTGCGCGCAAATCACGATATCACAAGCCAGCGCCAAATTAAATCCAGCCCCCGCTGCTACGCCATTTACCATCGCAATTACTGGCTTTTCCATTTTCATAATAGCAGATGCTAATAAACCTACATCGGCAATAAATTTACGAAAATCACTCGCTTCATTGAGCTCTGATAAATGACTTACGTCACCGCCAGCACAAAAAGCCTTGCCATTACCCGTCAGTACAATACACCTAACCTCTTTATCATCTTGTAAAGCAGTTAGTATGGCAGTTAGTTCATCCACTAACTCACGATTCATTGCATTCATAGCTTTTGGCCGATTTAATCGGATTGTGGCAATACTGTCTGCTATTTCTAGCATTACATTCGGCTCCATGTTATGCTTCCTCCTCATTATCGAGTGTTTATACAAAGCTTTTTAGTCCTATTCTACTACCGCGCGGGCTAGCAATCAACTTTTTTTACGGAATCAGAAAGATGAATAAAAACCATTATTTGGGGTAATAATTACATTATATAAATTTCATTATACTGCTACTGGAGGATACTATCATATGAACAAAAATCCACTCTGGAAATGGGGCTTGGCAGGACTTATTTTATTTATTGCTGCTGGTTGGTTTTTTTTATTGTCTCAAAGTCCACAAAACCTACCTGTATCCTGTGGTACGGAAAATTTAATCCGCTTACATGTACTAGCAAATAGTGATAGCACTGCCGATCAGGAATTAAAACTAAAAGTCCGTGATGCTGTGATTGCTTATTTAGGACCTTATTTAG
>JAPUES010000209.1 GCA_027492445.1 Sporomusaceae bacterium
ATGCACATGATGCCGAATATGATGCCGATGATGAACAACTTATTGGGCGAGGGCGAAAGTACCGGGTGTACCGACAGCTTTTATTATCACCAATTTTTGATAAATATGATGCGAAAGAAGAGGATTTTTTGTATCTTAGAAATTTTTGCAATCGTTTGCGAGAAGATCTTGAAGATCACACCTGCTATAAATTTGAATTGTATAATAATGCCGCCATGCTAACGGTTACGGAGAAAAAGGCATATATGACTGTTTTTCCTAATCAGAAAGGGATTTCTGAAGTACTGCTACATTTTTCCGCGGTAGTGCGCGGTTATGTTGACCGTGATGAGGTGCATAAAATGCCGGAAGGCACTATTTCTTTGACCCCAGCAGAATTCAATCGCTGGGTAGGGCAGTGTAAGGAAGAAACTGGTTCCGGTTGGAGTAAGGAGTATCGAGATATGTCACTGGCACGTTTATCCCAGGAAATTCTTGGGGAACTAATGAACTGGAAGATGGTAAGGATGGATGAAGAGCTAGGGCTTATTTTATTGACCCCATTACTCGGCAGAACAATGGGAACTTATCCCTTGGATTATCAGAAAGGAAACAAGTGAAATGGTAAATAACAAATGGCAGATGCACCGGGCTGGTTTATTTAATTTTTGGTATTATGACAATGAAGAATATTTTTTTGCTGATGGTAAGTTGCTACTAAGAGGCTCAAATGGTTCGGGTAAGTCCGTTACCATGCAGAGCTTGATTACGGTACTTCTAGATGGGAAAATTGCTGCTAGTCGCCTTGATCCCTTTGGTTCTAAGGATCGGCGTATGGAAGATTATTTACTCGGCGAGAAAGAAGTTGTCGAGCGGGATGAACGAACAGGATATTTGTATCTTGAGTATAAGCGGGCCAATAGTGATCAATATATTACGACAGGCATTGGTATGAGGGCCAAACGAGGGAGTAACCTAGACTTTTGGGGGTTTGTGATTTTAGATAATCGTCGCTTAGGTCATGAACTACAACTATATAAAACGGAATTTAGTGCTTTTGACGGTAGGGAAGAGTGTATTCCCTTGTCTCGTCCTGAGCTAGAAAGAGCTATTGGGCAAGGTGGCTTTGTGGTTCGAACGCAACATGAATATATGTCCCTCGTGAATAAGCATGTATTTGGTTTTCTGTCTATTGATTCTTATAAGGATTTAATGGAACTGTTGATTCAGCTACGCAGTCCTAAATTATCCAAAGACTTTAAACCAAGTATTATTCACGAAATTTTGACAGAATCCTTGCCCGCTTTATCGGATGAAGAGCTAAGACCCTTATCTGATATTATTGAAAATATGGATGAAACGGTACAGCAAATAGAAAAACTTGAAGGAGAAGAACGGGCCCTGCAACGTTTGAGCAAGCAATATGATCAGTATAATACCTTTGTTTTGCTAGAAAAGGCTGAGGCCTTAGTAAAGGTGGATAAGCAAAAAAGTAAAATCCACGAGTCCTACCAACAGCAAATATTAGATCGAGAAAAACAGGTGGGCGACTTAGAGGCCTTCCTGAAAGAACAAGCAGAATATGAGCGAGAACTTGCAGTGCAAAAACAAGAGGAAAAAGAACTCCAAGATCATGATGTATTTAAGGCCCAAAAACAAAAGGTAGAGATTGAACAGGTATTATTAGGACTTACAGGGACTTATGAGGATAAGGAGAAAAGTTTAACAAGTAAGCTTAGTAAAGAAAATCAAGAAAAAGAGATTCTAGGTAAGGAAGAAGAATGTGTTGATCAAGGGGAAACTAGGATACTTGAAACCCTAGATGAATTAATGACCCTAGGGGAGGAAGCCGCTTATGAAAATCATAGGCTAGCGGCTAAGGAGTTTGAGCGTAGTTATAGCGCAGGATATACCTTTACGAATTGGAAAATGGAAATGAACAGTTATCGGCAAAGACTTGATACGGTCCTTAAAAAATTAAGAGAACAAAGCGATGTGCGTAGGCAACAGGAAGAGAGTAGCAAAGAAGTGGAGGAAGCCCAGCAAAGCTATGATATTGTGCGGGAGGCCCTGCGGAAAAAAGAACAATTGTTTTTTGATGAACGTGAGGAAATACTTGCCAAAGTATATCAATGGATCAAGAGTCATGAAGTAACCTTACCCCTTGCTAGCGAAGAAATACGAGAAATGAGTCAGGTGCTACAACGTTTGTATGAGGGAAGTCAGTGGCATGATGTGACGCGCATTGTAGATGGGGCTTATAAACGTCAAGATGAAATATGGGGTCGTGGACTCGTTGCATTAGAGCATCAAATGCAACAAAAAGATAATGAACAAGCAGAGCTCAATAAAATATTAGGTGAATGGAAAAATAAGAAAGAGCCGGAACCAGAGCGGCATCCTGATACCTTAGCAGCACGTCAGGCCCTTGAAGAGGAAAAAATACCTTTTGTTCCGCTGTATGAGGCGGTGGAGTTTAATAAAAATGTAAGCCCAATAGAGAGGGAACGAATTGAAGCAGTACTAACGGAAATGGGACTACTCGATGCATTAGTTGTTCCTCAAGAGAGGAGGGAGCAACTTGTTGGTAGTGTTTTTGATAAAGTAATTCGTCCTCAGCCAGTCATTCTAGCGGCTACTTTGGCGGATTATCTTTATCCCACACCAGGGCGGGGAGTTGATGCGGGCGAAATTGATGAGGTACTACGCAGTATTTTAATTGATGAAGAGGCCCCGTCTCTTTCAGTGGGAGATGGTGGAGCCGTATTATCAGTACAGTATGGTGCTTATCGTAGTGGTCTTGTCCATGGACGGGCGGCTAGTCAAGAAACTGCTGTATATATTGGGCGGGAAGCACGTAATCAGTATCGTCTACAGGAAATTGCCCGTCTTGAAGAGGCTATTACTAAGCTGGCTGAAGAGAAACATAGTTTAGAGCAAGAGCGACAACGGCTACTGCAAGCAGTAGCAACATTACAAGACAGCCGAGAGCAATTCCCCTTAGTAGATGAGCTTGCTGGGGTTTATAGTCAGTGGCAGATGATTATTCAGGAAGCCAATGTTCGTGAGGCTGATGTGGTGCGAAAAAATACTAGATTACGTGAAGTATTAGTAGCTTTGCAGGCATTACAGACTGAGCTTAAGCAATTAACAATGCAGATAAATTTACAAAGTAATGCAGAAACTTATGAAAAAGCTCTTACTTCCTTGCAGGAATATGCTGATTTTCTTCATCAACTAGAACTAGCCCACCAACAATATCTCAGTAGTCAAAAGAACGTGGAACGTACACGGCGGCAATTAACAGAACTGCAGGAAGATATTGATAGTCTAAAGGGGGAATGTCATGTATTAGCCGATGATATTTCCTCGAAAAAACTTATACTGCTACAAATTATAGAAAGGCTAGCCCTTATGGGAGCCGAAGAAATTAGTCTTCGCTGTCAGCAGGTTGCTATGCGCATACAGGAACTTCCAGAGCTAATTACTCAGACGATGAATAGGATTGGGGTTTTGAAAGCAACCATTACCAATAGTGAGGAACGGATTATTACCTTGACAGAAGAACGTAATTTTATTCAGGACATTTGGCAGTGCTGGCAACAGGTATTCTCCCAGGAAGTGGAACTCAGGCTAGTGGATAGCGGTGAAGTGCTACCAACGGCAGTAGCGGTTTTGGCTAACTATAACGTGGCAGAGGGACTCAGTCGCGATAAAGCCACTACCAAGCTAAGTGAGAGCTTTTATCGAGAAAATACAGCACTACTAGAATACCGGATGGTACTTGATGAGCTATTTGCAGAGGGTGTTCAGCTACCTGAGCTTGGCGGTGAAATAGATCATGATAAGTTCTTGTGGCAAATTGAACAGTTACAGCAAAAAACACCACGGCAACGGATTTTGTTAGAATATAATGGCAGACGTACTAGTCCAGCAGCGGCTCTTCAAATGATGAACAAACATATTACTGAGCAGAAAGCTATTCTGTCTCAGCAAGATCGAGAACTCTATGAAGAGGTCATTATGAATAGTATTGGGCGCATTATTAGTAAGCGTATTCATAGTGCGGAAAAATGGGCTGAGCAGATGAATGAACTCATGGGTAAACTAGATACTTCTAGTGGTTTGACTTTTTCCCTGCGTTGGAAACCCCTTACAGCCGATGGTGATGAGGAAATGGATACGCAAGAATTGGTGGATTTACTCAGAGCGGACCAACGTCTCTTAAAAGAGGAAGATTTAAAACGCGTTGTGCGGCATTTTCAGCTGCGTATTGAACAAGCGAGACGGACCGCCGCCGGGAAAATGGCCAATTTTCAACAGGCTGTTAAGGAAGTATTGGATTTTAGACGCTGGTTTACTTTTTCTCTATACTACCGTCAAGAAGGGATTGGCAAAAAGGAATTGACCAATAATGCTTTTGGTAAGTTCAGTGGTGGTGAAAAAGCCATGGCTATGTATGTTCCCTTATTTTCAGCTGCTTTTTCTCGGTATCGTGAAGCTAAAGCGGATGCCCCCCATATTATTTCTCTTGATGAAGCCTTTGCCGGTGTGGATGAAAATAATATTCGAGAAATGTTTGATTTGGTGGAGAAACTAGGCTTTAACTATATTATGAATTCCCAGGCCTTGTGGGGGGACTATGATACAGTAGCAAAGCTGGCTATTTATGAATTGGTACGCCCTAAAAATGCCCCCTACGTGACGGTGGTACGCTACTTGTGGGATGGCCAATCTCGTTATATGTTACCTAATGAGGTGGAGTAGATGGAGTCAATGAGGAAAGAGACTGAGGTAGCAGGCTTTTTTCGTGGCGAGGTAGGTTTTACTCGTCTATTATCCTTATTAATTAAGAAATATGCCAGTCTAGGGCGGCTTGGTGGTAGTGTGAAATTAGAAAACCTCAGTGCCGCTGAAGCTGACAGCTTGTCCGCTTTCTTTCGTCGCAATTATTTGCCCCAGCAATCCGTAGTCATTTCCTTTGCCGATTTTAATGCAGCACTTCAGCGAACGAAATTTACTAGTATTCATCTAGTAGACCTACTGAGCGCTTATCAAGGCTGTCGAGTGTTGACTAATGAGGAAATAAATAGGCAAAAACACGAGGAAAAAGAAAAGTTTTTTGCCGTGCTGCAAGAAAAGTACCCACAAGTAGTATGTCAAAAATGGCTTAGCGCTATTCGGGACAAGCTACCAGGGACACGCCGGGTGCATCTAGCTTATGAAAAAGATGTACTGGGTCTAAACAGGAATTTAGAAGTGGTATTAAAGGCTTTAGGTAACTTGCCCAAGCAATATGAACGCCTACCTTTATTTGCAAGACGTATTAGTGGTGACCCCCATGCTTTAGATACCAATACAGAGATTGGACGGCTTTTTTTAGATGCCTTAAGTAGTAGTGTAGAGGATAAAAAGTCAGTAGAAGTCGGGGAGGAAGTATTACGGTCAACTGTAGAAGAAGAAAATGAACTTCTTTATACATTTGGTTTGCTACGAGATGATATCTTAAATTTTGTAACGTGTACGGGCTTGATTGCTATGGAAGAAGTGAGTGGTAAGAAAGAGGAAGTAGTTTACTGGCGACAGGCATGGCAGGCTGGAGCTGTATTAAATATTCCGTTACGTGAAATGCTCAAGGTTAAGCATCTTTATCCGGCCCTATTTGTAGAAAGTGGGAAAAAAGATGTATTTGTCGTTGAGAATTCAGGGGTATTTTCTTCCTTAATCGATATTTTCACCCAACAAGGGCTTGCCCTGCCACCACTTTTATGTATGCATGGGCAGTTCAAGCTAGCTTGTTGGGTGGCCATAGATCGCTTAGTGGCTGGTGGCTCTACAATTTGGTATTCAGGAGATTTTGATCCAGAAGGCTTATTTATAGCTGGGCGCCTCCTGACTAGGTATCCAGATTCTGTGAGGCTGTGGCGTTATACTGTAGAGGACTATATGGAGAGTTTATCCCAGGTTTCTTTAGGCAAAGAACGTCTAAATAAGCTAGCGGCTATTTCGGAACCTACCTTGACGGATGTGATAGAAAAAATCAAAGACGTTGGGCGAGCTGGCTATCAGGAAGGGGTAGTAGAGAAACTAGCGGCTGATATAGAAGGTATGGTATTTCAACATCTTTCTAAATAAGCATTAAAGAACCAGATATATTTTTCGAAAAAACATATGCCTTCGCTAATGATTCCACAATCATCATTGGCATGTTTTATTTTTTTTAGTAAACTCACCATACAACAAAAATCATCGATAATTATTTTAGCTACTATTTGAGAACTTAAATTTATGCTTTGAAGTTCCCGTATTGTTGCAACTTCAAGATATTCTTGGGTTGAAGCTAATGGTTGGTAGCCTAACATTTTAATTCTTTCAGCAACAGCATCAAATTTTTCTGCAACAGCTTCATAGAGTATTTGTGTTTGTTCATGTACATCAAAAAAACCGACGCCTACCACATTCCAATGCAAGTTATGCAGTTTAACAAACAGTATATTGAGATTTGCTAAGTATAAGTTTAGATCCTCAACTAATTCACATTTTCCCCCTTGAGTTTGTATATTAGGACAGTATTTACTCATTACAATGTAACCTCCTTCTGCAGTAGTAACCTTTATAATAATATATGTAAACAAATCGTTTTTGTTACAGACTAGGATTTTGGTACAAAGCTTTTATAAAGTTAATTAAGAAGCATGCATTACGTAAATCTGACATCCGCTAGTGCTTTAGAACAAAGAGAAGAGTAATACTGCAGTGATAATAGGGAAAACTTCTGGAAAAGCTCTGTGAGATATTTTGCAGGAGTTTTCTATATTTTAGATAATCTTTTAATGAGAGGAATATTTGATGAATTGGGATAGGGAGGGATTTAGCTTGTCAACGAACTTAGATAATAAACTCGTCATTGCCATATCCTCACGAGCGCTTTTTGATTTGAATGAGAGTAACCAAATCTTCGAAAGAAAAGGTCTCATAGAATATACCAAATACCAATTTGAACATGAAAATCAGCAATTAGAGCGGGGGGTGGCCTTTCCGCTCATCAAGCGACTATTAGCATTACGATATCCGCAGACCAATGAACGGGCAGTAGAAATCATCTTGGTTTCAAAGAATGATCCCAATACAGGCCTACGAGTTTTTAATTCCATTGAACACTATGGACTGGATATTAGTAGAGCGGCTTTTACGAATGGTAGGACGCCTTATCATTATCTTAGTGCTTTTCAGGCAGATTTATTTCTGTCGGCGAATCAAGAAGATGTCAGACTGGCGTTAGAGCATGGACATGCTAGCGCTACCATCTATACTGGACCAGAATTTAAAGATGATGATACGAATGAGATTCGCATTGCTTTTGATGGCGATGCTGTCATTTTTAGTGATGAAGCAGAAAGGGTTTTCCAAGAACAGGGCCTAGCGGAATTTATAAAACATGAAGCAGAAAAAAGCGACATTCCTCTTCTGCCCGGACCTCTTAAACCATTTTTAGAAGCATTACATGCAGTGCAAAAAGCTTGTGCAGAGCTACCTAATAAGCCAATTCGGACGGCATTGGTAACGGCTAGAAGTGCTCCGACTCATAAGCGGGCCATCAAAACCCTACGCGGGTGGGGAATTGGCATTGATGAAGCTTTTTTTCTGGGGGGCTTAGATAAGGCGCCAATCTTAGATCAATTTCGGCCTCATATCTTTTTTGATGATCAGCAAACCTATTGTCAAAATGCGGCTAAATTTGTCCCAACAGGCCATGTGCCGAGTGGTATTAAAAATGATTAAAGAAATTTTATATAAATAGGACTGAAAACATCAATAGTGAAATAAAAAGCATTGAGGGTGGAAATATGGAGCTAATAGATTTTTCTTTGCGGCTAGGTGCAGCATTAGTATTTGGTACGGTGATTGGTTTTGAACGTCAGCGTCGGCAGCGTATGGCAGGTATTCGAACCAATGCTTTAGTTTGTATCGGAGCGAGCTTATTTGTTATGCTAGGGCTATTGACGCCCAATGAAGCAAGTCCCACGCGTATTGCTGCTCAGGTTGTTACTG
>JAPUES010000210.1 GCA_027492445.1 Sporomusaceae bacterium
ATAAAAGTGACGGTTAACGGCGTCAACATGACGGCAGGAGCGAATACCCTTGCTGGAAATTACCAGCTGCCGACCGAGGTAAGCACCACCGCCGATATCACCAAACGCCAACTGACCGCGGCAGCGGCAGTGCAAAACAAAGTCTATGACGGTAAAACCAATGCGACTATTGGCAGTGTCACCTTTGGCAATCTTGTTGATGGGGAAACACTGACAGCAGGTTACAATGGCGGCACATTTAATGACAAACATGTCGGTGATAATAAAGCCGTTACCGTATCCGGACTTACCATGACGGCGGGAGTGAACACCCTTGTAGACAACTATCTGTTGCCAATAAATGTGGCTTCAAATGCTTCCATTACGCCAGCCGACTTGACTATCAAGGCTATAACCAATACCAAAACCTATGACGGCACGAACACTGCCAATGCTACGCCGACTTACAACAGTAATGTGCAGACTGGCGATACCTTGACGGTGAGTGAAACCTATGACAATAAAAACGTCGGTACAGATAAAACCCTTACGGTAAGCTATGTTATAGATGACGGCAACGGCGGTAAGAACTACAACGTCACCACCCAAACGGCGACAGGTACGATTAACAAAGCTAGCCTAACCGTTACTGCTAATGATGATGCCAAAATCTATGATAAAACCGCCTATGCAGGCGGCAAGGGCATCACCTATAACGGTCTGGCGAACGGTGAAACCGGCAGTGTTTTAGAGGGCAGTCTGACGTATAACGGTACCTCCCAAGGCGCCACTGAGGTCGGTACTTATACCATCACGCTGGGAGGCTTGACGTCAACAAACTATACCATCACTTACCAGAACGGAACTCTGACCATCAAACCCGCAACCATTACCGAGCCCGGATACATCGCGGCAGTGCAAAATACGCAGCAAAACGCCGGGGATAATACGTTAAGAAATGGCAAAAACCATACCTATTCGCCAGCGGGAAATGCTGCGTTCCAACAGATGCCTACCGGACTGGTAAGCCCCATACAGTACAGTGGTGATAATATCGGAACGCCTCGCGTTATTACTACCACCGCTCAAACGGTAACCATTGCACAAGATAGTCCGGTGCAGCTTGCTACCAATCCCGTACAAAGAGAGATTGCGGTTTATCAAACGATAAACGCCAGTACGGCTTTGGCAGCTACCTATCATGTGGATAGCAGCCAGGGGGCGCTCACGTTAGGTGAGAGTGCCGCGTCTTTCGCACCTGTATCGCCAGAGATGTCAGATCCTGTACTCGCTCAAGCAGAAACTTCTTCTTTTCAGCTAATAGACAGTCAGGGCAATACAGCGAACTTTACCATTGCTTATCATGGCGGCAGTTTGTCTGTACAGGCCGCCAATGCGGTAGCAACCGATATGCTGAGCCAAAACCAGCAGCTAATCACAGCCACATCTCTTGTCGCTATCCAAGATAAGCTGAGTATCGATATAAAAGATTTAAGGGCAGTGTATTTAGAAAAATGATTCGTAAACAAGGGGTGCATTTTTGATGAATAAAGAAATCTTTGCGGACGGCATTAGTGCCGTCCATGTTACCGGTAATCTTGTCCGCATTGATCTCATGACAGTGCAGCCGCACCTGAAAAGCGACAACGACCAACCAGTCGTTGAAATAAATTAACATCATAATTCGTAAGCAAAGGATGATACCATGGGTAAAAGTGTCTCATATAATACTAAAAAACTGTGTCCCCTTGTCACCGCTGTATGCATCCTATTGACAACGCCTGTCAGCGCTGCCCTTTCGGAGCAAAATGACAACAGCACAACGCTTGGAGGAATCAAGGAGCATACCTTGCCACCTCAGCAACAAGTCAAACCTCAAATCGAAGTAAAACAAGAAGAAGAGGCAATGCAGGTGCAACCGAGTCAAACAAAAATTCACGTAGAAAAAATCAGCATCACCGGTCAAAATCTTTACAGTGAAGAGGTCTTACAGCCGCTCATCAATGAGGCCTATGGTAAGGATTTGACACTTGGCGAACTGGAAGTCTATGCCCGGCGAATCACCCAGTATTTTCATGAGCAGGGTTATCTTGTCGCCAGAGCCGCCATTCCTGCTCAAACGATTAAAAATGGAGTAGTAACTATCAACGTGCTTATCGGACAATACGGTCAATTCCAGGTGCAAAATAACTCCACCCTGCATCAGACGGCTGTCAATCGTATGTTAAGCCCTCTTAAAAGCGGCGACTATATCCAAAAAGATACTCTGGAACGGGTACTGTTGCTCTTGTCTGATACGGACGGCATTAACAGCAAAGCTACCCTGACGGCAGGCAGCACCCCTGGCACCTCCAACCTGATTGTCACTATCTCCGATACGGCCAAAACAACCGGACAAGCCTATATCGACAATCATGGCAGCCGTTATACCGGCAAAAACCGTTTTGGCTTCAACTATAACCTCCACAACCTCAGCGGGGAAGGCGACTCAATTTCTCTCGGCGCTATCTTAGGCAAAGACATGGATGATTACAGTCTATCTTATCAACTGCCCGTCGGCGAACAGGGGGCTAAGCTAGGTATCGGCTACTCCCGGTCCCATTATACTCTGGGTGAAGATTTTACCAATCTTGATGCCAGCGGCGTTGCCAAGACTAGCAGTATCTACGAAAGCTTTGCCTTGACGCGTTCCCGCGATTTTAACCTGACTGGTCGCATCGGCTTTAATCATAAAGAACTGGAAGACCGTATCGACTATTTTGGCACCAACAGCCGCAAGACTGCCAATGTCTGGAATGTGGGCATAAGCGGCGACAGTCGTGACAATGTGGGTGGCGGCGGCTACAATGGCTTTGGCCTTACCTTCTCAATGGGCCGACTCGCCATGGATTCGGCAGATGCGGTTACCAATGACAGCAGCGCTCGCACCGCCGGGCACTATAATAAAACCAACCTTAATCTCTACCGGATACAAAGCGTTAATCATCGTCTTAACCTCCATCTCTCTTTTGCCGGGCAGCTAGCCAGCAAAAACCTGGACTCTTCGGAAAAAATTTCCCTGGGCGGGCCGAACGGTGTCAGAGCCTATCCTGTCAATGAGGCCTCCGGCGATGAAGGCTATGTGACAACAGGCGAACTGCGTTGGAACCTGCCTTCGCCCAATGTACAGTTAACTGCCTTTGTGGATTGCGGACATGTTATGTTCAACAAAAATCCCTGGACAAGTGATGACAACAGCCGCACTCTTGCCGGCACCGGCCTGGGTTTGATTTTCAGCCGTCCCGGCGACTATGCCCTGCGTCTTGATTATGCATGGAAACTAAGTTCCAGTGATGCTGTTTCCGACACCGACCGTTCCGGCCGCTTTTGGCTGCAAGGAGTCAAATATTTTTAATGGGTTGGGCAGCATTCGGAATGGGTCAAACGAAGGTTCGTTTTTAAATATATAATCAATTATTAAATACTATTTGGCAGAGTGTACATAATAAGTGTGAGAGGATTAAGCAGTCATTTGATACGAATAGAATACCGCTCAAGTTTTACTATATTGCATAATATAGATCCCGCTATATTTTACTTGTATCTCAAGTTCAGTCCCACCCTAAAATGAAGATGCGTGATTAACCTGAGAATTTAATGAAATAGTAAGGAGAAGTGTATGTGATGATGGTGAAGGAAATCCTGTTAGCATTGTTAATATGCATCGCTTTGTTATCTGTTGGTATAATTATATATTTGAAACATCCCATGTTTGGAAGAGCGCCTAACGGAATAGCCCTTCAGAAACTCAGCCGATCACCTAATTATGTTGATGGGCAGTTTCAGAATTTGATTGATACACCTCTGAACTCCGAAGGAGGGATATTTGCCTCACTATGGGGATATTTTTTTACCAAAAAGGAACGATTGGTGCCGACAGACCCCATTCCTACCATCAAGACAGATCTCATGGCCTTGGATAAAACGAAAGATATAGTTATTTGGCTTGGCCACTCTTCCTATTTCATGCAGCTTGGAAGCAAAAAGATCCTAATCGATCCCGTATTGAGTTCCTATGCATCACCAGCGCCTTTCGTGAACAAGTCCTTTTGGGGAACAAATATTTACACCCCGGAGGATATTCCAGAAATTGATTATTTGCTTATTTCTCACGATCACTGGGATCATCTCGATTATCCTACGATTACTGCCCTGAAACCTAAAATCAAGAATGTCATCACTGGTTTAGGAGTTGGAACGTATTTTAAGCAGTGGGGCTTTGATAATACACAGGTACATGAGGCAGACTGGCTTTCTACAGTGGAGTTAGAAAAGGACTTTGTCATTCACGTATTGCCAGCCCGGCATTTTTCTGGCCGTTTATTAACCAAAAACAAAACTCTGTGGATAGGATTCGCGATAGAAACTCCTGAGCGTCGTATATTCTATAGCGGTGACAGTGGATACGGACCTCATTTCAAGAAAATAGGTGCTATGTTTAATGGTTTTGACCTAGTCATTATGGAGAACGGTCAATATGACAACCGTTGGCCCTATATTCATATGATGCCCGAAGAAGTTGTAAAAGCTGCCGAAGATCTAAAAGCCAAGGCACTATTACCAGGGCATTCAGGAAAATTTGCAATTGCCAACCATCCATGGGATGAGCCACTTAAACGCATCACCGCGGCGAGTCAAGATAGGAACTACAAGCTTCTTACTCCAGTGATTGGAGACCAAATAGAAATTGGAAATCGAGAACAGCGTACCGTACACTGGTGGGAAGGAGTCAACTAATCTGGCGTTATGGCCCATTATGGCAAGTTATTGTCTAATTGATACTGCTCTTATATTGCTCAAACTTTGGTTTGAGCGATTTTTCTGTGTAGGGGTATCTTTAAGAATTCTAAAAGTAGTTAATCTATCTATTTTAATAAATATTGATTATATCAGAATAAAAATGATATAATTTGATTCATCAATGACATAGATAGTTTTGTGTTGCAAGTGAACTCAATTATACCCCCGCAGGGGGTCATTGTTTTTTTGTGTAAAAAAATACACTAACGATTCATTAGAGGAGGACGCGCTATGAAAATTTCAAAGAAAGATGCACTGATGTGGTTTGAATTTTTTTCAATATTGCCTGAAGAAGAGGAACTTATGATAAAACAGCAAGAAATCATTTACGCTACCTTTGCGCAAATTGAGGCAGCGATTGACCATAGAAATGATACGTTACTGTCGGAAATTAGAAATTTAAAAACCTTAGAGAATAGAACTTCTTTTGTGGGAAATGAAAGTAATTTCCCTAAAGGCTGTCGTTCTTGTCTGCTAGGCACTGGACTTAGTGCTATTCGGAAAACCAATAAATGTAATATAGAGTGTAAGTTCTGCTACAATTATGGCGAACTAGAAGATATTCCACCAGTGGGCGCAGGTATGTGGGAAATTGGAGGAACAAAATTTTATGAGAAGGATCTTGATTTACTGCTTTCCATCCACAAGAAACCCACAGGCATTTCCTACGTTTATTTAGAGCCATTCATGGAAATTGAAAAATACTATCCAGTAATTAAGAAATTTAATGATGCTCAGATTCATCAACACCTCTATACAAATGGTACATTAGCTACAGAAGAGACCTTGAAAGCATTAGGTGAAGCCGGTCTTGACGAGATACGTTTCAACCTTGGTGCCTCTAATTGTTCAGATAAAGTGATTGAAAATATTAAAATAGCAAAAAAATATATTAAAAATGTAGGTATTGAAACTCCAATGACTCCTGAGTTTTTCGAAGTTTTTTTCAAGAAAAAGCAAGCAATCTTAGAGACAAAAGTTGATTTTATCAATTGTGCAGAATTACATTTAAATGAGAATAACATAGAAAATTATCATGGGGAGAATATGTATATTTCCAGACATGGCTATATATCTCCAATTTGGAGTCGGGAATTAACGTTGAAATTCATGAAAGTAGCCGATGAAGAACAGTGGGATTTAGTAGTACATGATTGCTCAAACAATACAAAATTTGCTAGAGATTTAAATTTGAGCAGCAAAGAAGGTAAGTGGTTTGGAGCTAGTAATTATGCTGGTGAGTTTTCCGAAATTCCATACAAAGTATTTTTACCAATACTCCGTGATGAAAATTTCAAATTTATAAGTGAAGAAGAGTTGCCTGACGGCTATAAACCAGGAGAGATGATGTTTTAGAGAGTCTTAATTTTTGGTGCCCCTTTTAATGTTTGAAAAAAGTAGCTAACCTTAGGGTAAATAAACCCTGAAGTTAGCTACTTTTTTATTATTCACAGAAATTCCATTGTGAGACACCACTGTTTTAACTATAAGGTATTGGCTTTTACCATATTTGCAAATAATGTTGTACCGCAAGTGATACAAGTGCTACCCCTATCCAACAGGATAGTCCGAGTAGTATCGGTTTACTACCATTGCTGATTAGAAGGTTAAGATGTGTTTTTAGACCGATGGCAGCCATAGCCATGACGATAAAAAATTGTCCGGTCTGAGCAAGGAGTTTGCAAATGGATTGGGGGATAAACCCTGTTGTGTTTAAGATAGAGGCTGCTAAGAAGCCGAGAATAAACCAGGGGAATATTTTTACCATACTAAAATTACTATTATTGGCTTCTTTTCTTGCAATAATAATAGCAAGTGTTAATGTGACTGGTACAATCATGAGGGCGCGGGTTAATTTCACGATGGTAGCGAAATTACCTGCTTCATGGCTGTAAGAATAGCCTGCAGCCACAACGGAAGAGGTGTCGTTGATTGCTGTTCCTGCCCACATACCAAAACCTATATCGCTCATACCAAGTAGGTGCCCTGTGAATGGAAATATAAATACGGCGGCTATATTAAATAAAAAGATAGTTGATATAGAAAAGGCAACGTCTTTATCACTTGCAGATATGACAGGTGCCGTAGCTGCTATTGCTGATCCGCCGCATATTGCTGTACCTATGCCAATGAGGAGACTTGTATTGCCTGGTAGTTTTAAATGACGCCCTACAATCCATGCGGTAATGAATGCGGTGCTGAGTGTGAAAATCATGATATACAGAGATTGACTACCCACTTTAAAAACACTGTATAAATTCATTTCAAAACCAAGTAGTATGATGGAAACTTGCAGTATTGTTTTTGATGTAAATGTAATGCCTTCCTCGTACATGATAGGCCTTTTCCAAGATGCGATAATCATGCCTAACAGTATTCCAAATACAGGACCTCCTACTAAGGGGATTAATTTTCCTAAAAACCAGGCTGGAATGGATAGCGCGGTAACAATAAAAATACCGGGTAATATTTTAACCAATTTACTATTTCCTGTCATATAAATTCCTCCTTTGTCTACTGTGATCATACCATTTGAAAAACAATACGTAAAATACTATAATACGATTAAAACGATAGGTTTTTACCTATGATAAAGGAGGGGTACCATGACACTACGACATTTGAAAGTGTTTTTGTGTGTATGTGATGAAGGAAATATGACAATAGCGGCTGAAAAACTCCATATAGCACAGCCATCCGTCAGTCAGACAATTGCAGAACTTGAGAAGTATTACAATGTGAAATTATTCGAGAGGCTTGGACGGAAGTTATTTATTACTATTGTGGGACAGCAATTGATGACCTATGCACGACATATCGTAAATCTAAGTAAAGAAGCAGAAGATGTGATGCGTGAATTCAGTCATCATGGAGTACTAAGGATAGGTGCGAGTGTTACGGTTGGAACTTGTGTTTTGAATGAGATTATAGGAAAGTTCATTGCTTGTAAACCTAAGGTTAAAATAAATTCATTTGTTAGCAATACAAAGATAATTGAAGGAATGATACTATTAGACCAGGTGGATATCGGACTAGTCGAAGGTATAATCCATTCCCAGGGGATATTATGCGAGCCATTTATGGATGATGAGCTTATATTGGTGAGTGCTGTTTTTCATCCCTTGGCGAAAAAGGG